>WGEI01000574.1 GCA_015492875.1 Anaerolineae bacterium
GTATATATCCGTTGATTGATGCCCCTTCGCAACTTAAGCCATATTTTGACGTATAAATCATTAGGGGGTAGGGGGAATATGAACGATTGTCCGTTCTAAATTAAGGAGTTTTTGGATGCGTCGTATAACCCTAGTGGTCTTTTTAGCCGTAGTGCTAGCTCTAACGTTATCCGTTTCTGCGTCAGAGCTAAGCGCTGTCGAAGATTTGACGGCTTTAGCGCGCTATGCGCCGGAAGATTCTGTTTTGTTTGCCGCCACACGTATTGACGACGAATTCATCAATACGGTGCAAGCGTCACAAAATCGCATGAATGAACTATTGAGCCAGTTGATGCCTTTCAGCGGCGACACTGAGCAATTAGACATTCGTGATATACTTGACCAAGCGGCCATGCAGGGCTTTGGCGGCAACTTCGCAGAGGCGGTGCGCCCGTGGCTAGGCGACCACATGGCGATGGCTATTGACGCTGTTGGCACGGGTGAACCCGGCGTTGTCATAGCCGTTGAAATTACGGATAAGGCCGCCGCATTAGCCGCGCTGCAAAGTGCGCCCAACGCGCCCGCACCCACCGAAGGGCCGAATGGCTTCACGATTTTCGCTGACAGCAACACAGGCAATGGGGTGGTTGCTGTTGGCGAGGGTATCATCCTCATCACCAACATCTTCGATAGCATTCCACAAGAGCGCCCCGCTTCATTGGCAGAGTCAGACGTGTTCCGCAATACGCTCAGCCAATTGCCCGAACCGGCTTATTGGGGAGTTGCCTATCTCGACCTGCCCTTGCTCATGAAGGTGGCACCAAATGCTGATAGAGAGATGGTGCTGGATTATATCACCGCCAATTATGGGCCGATGGCCATTGGCGCGGTACTGCGCAACTTGCAAGTTTCGTTAGTGGATATTGTCCAGACGACGACCCAACAAGGCGCGATGAGCTTCACGCCGGTGAACCTCGATTTTGCCGCCCAGTATGTGCCCGCCGATGTCTCGATTCTCGTTCATGGGCGCGATATTAACACTATGTACCAGTCTCTGCTGGAGTTGTTGAGCCAGATTGCGCGCTTCAATGGTGCTACCAGCGATATGCAAGCCAATTTGAGCGCGGCCTATGCCCAGCTCTCTAGCGTTCTTGGGATGGAATTCCCCAATGAAGTGCTGGGCTGGATGAATAGCGATTTTGTCGCTTATACGCGCTTTGACCGCGATGAACTCTTAAACATGTTAGAAGCTAGCGTGCAGAATAAGACCTATGCGATGGAGACTTTCCCCACGGACTTCGCCTTTGTGGTAGCAGTGGGCGACGAGGCGCTGGCGGCGGAATTTGTCGATTCCATTGGCGCGCTGCTGCGTATTATGCTGGTGCAAGCTGAGCAGGCGATTGTCCGCGAGGAGAGCATCGGCGGTGTCGATGGGTATACCATTCGCTTCTCGATACCCGTTGGGAACGATATAGTGCCCTATGAAATTGCGCTGGCCTCCAATGGGGAAGTGGTGACATTGGCGACGCGCCATCTCGCTGAAGAAATTCTGTCCGGTGGGCCGGTGACCGCCCGCTATGCGCCCAACTTCACGGAGGCGCAGGAATTCTTCCTCAGCAATGCCAGTGGCGTTATCTATATGGATGCGATAGGCCTTACTATGCCAGTTGCCACCAGTTTAGCTGTATTGGGTCCAGCAGCGAACCGCATATTTGAGAACATTATCGAGGGACTAGACGCAACATCCACGCCATCTAGCCCGCGTCTTTTGGCGCAAGGCGGTGATTTTATAGATGGTGTACGTAAAGTCATCGAGTTCTTCCATAGTGTGACGGTGACTGCTGCCACCAATGAGCAAGGGAACTTAATCATCCGTATCTCTAGCATCACCAGTTAAGCCCCTTCAGTGAAGGGATACATCAGGGGCGAGTAGCTTGCTCGCCCCGATTTTGTTATTTATGGCTCATGTAACCATAGGCGGGAAACTCTCATGCTCCGCGTTTGCGTTTGGTTTTACCCTCTGTAATGCGGGCATATTGCCCTAGCAAATGCGCCTGAGCTGGAATGGCCAGCGCCAGCATCGCCACCCAACCCAAGCATGGGATAATCGCCAGAATACTCAGCAGAATATTGACTGCCAGCGAACTCACCAGCCATTGGATGGTTTCGCTGCTATAGGTGGTGATTTCTCCCCACAAGCGCCCTATCTGAAAGAAACTGCTGCCCTGTCCTGTGGCTTGGTAGCGGATGAAGCCGCGCGCCAGTAGTGCCCACGCCAACAGGCTATAAACGATGGTTAGCGGGAATAGGCAGCAAGCCAGCACCAACGAGAAGAGGCCGGTGAGAATGGCGTTATTGATGCTGGAGATGGCGAAGGCAGCGGCGATAATTAGCAATATCGGCAGGTAGTAGATGAATAGCGCCACTAGTATAGGCACGCCATCGGAGAGCCAATCACCATAATGTACCCAGCGGGGCATAGGCGGACGAACACCGCGCATAACGTTACCGCAGATGGCCATGCTATAGCCCAGCAATAGCGCCAATGTGAGGAAACCCAGCGGGAAGAGCGCAATCGAGAAAGTGAGTAAAGCCGTGATGAGGAGCTTGCCCGGCCACTCTGCGTCGCTGAAGGGATAGGTGATAGCGCGTATAAAGTCCATCCACGCCCTCCTAAAAGGGATATTGTCCGTTGCGCAAATTATGCGCGATGCAGCGTTTTTGGGCAAGTAGGGGGGAAATCCCCCATAAAGACCATTACAGTTTTTATTTCTAATGTGAACGTGTTAAAATAAATTCAAATAGCGTGATTGGTACGCTTTGAACAACTGTCAGAGGGATTGATATGGTTGCCCACACTTCTTCTCATGCTGAGCCGACGCCAGAATTCATGGCGCAATGTCAAAAAATTCTGGAGCGATGGCGCATTGGCGAACTGCCATTTGCCGACGCAGTGGCCAAGTTTTCTACATTAGTGCAACAGGCGTCTCAGGAAGGGCATAGCGCCAACCTCGCCCGTGCCGAGCAACTTCTGGGGTATCTCCAACATTATCGCGGCAACTATAACATCAGCATCATGCACAATGACCGCGCCCGCACCCTATATGAGCGCGTGGGTAACCGCGCCCGCGTGATTACGCTCATCATCAATCAGGGCGAAAACTACCGCTTCAAGGGCGAGTATAAGCGCGCCATCAGCCTTTATGACCAAGCCTATGCCGAAGCCAGCGAACTTGGCGATATTCGCTCCCAATCCATCGCTCTGCTGAATAAAGGGCTGGCGCTTTTGAGCTTGCAAGAATACGAGGCCGCCCGCGAGGCGCTGCAACACGCCTATACCCTCAGTGAGCAGTGGCCAGACCTGCGCGACGTGCTGCCAGATATGCAAATTGAGATTCATCACGGCCTTGTGGAGATTTTCCTCCATGAGGGCGATTATGAGGCGGCGTGGGAGCAGGCGATGCTGGCGATGGCGGCGGCGCAGTTGGCCGATAAGCCCGTGCAATACGGTTATGCCTATCGCTTGGTGGCGCGTGTATTGACCGTATTGGGACAATCACCAGACCCCGCTTACGCCGATGAGCCAGATGAGTATTTCCGTCGGGCGGTGGCGGCCTTTCGTGATGTCAATGCCGAGGGCGAATTGGCGCGCACCATGTTTGAACATGCGCGCAGTTTGGCCAGTCGGGGGCGCAATACGCGGGCAGCGCGCAAATTGCAGCAAGTGATGATGATTTTCACCAAGTTAGGTATGACCGACGACGCAGCGCAAGCGGCAGAGTTACAGCGCCAACTGCTCTAATCGTGGACGATAGGCAAAGGAAAAAGCGCAGCCAATCAACTGCGCTTATGTTTCGTTGTTTTAGGTGGAAAAGACTAGGGCATCATCAAAACACGCTCGATGCGCTCTAGTGCCCAGTCTATATCTTCGCGTTGAATAACCAGCGGCGGGGCAAAGCGAATGACGTTTTCATGCGTCTCTTTGCACAGCATCCCCTCGCGCATGAGCGCCTCGCAGAAGCGGCGCGCGCCACCTGCCTCTTCATACAGTTCCACACCAATGAACAGCCCGCTCCCACGCACTTCCTTAATATGGGGGCTTTCGATGCGGCGCAGGCGGCCTAGCAGGTATTCGCCTTGTTCACGGCTGTTGTCAATCATGCCCTCTTCTACCAGTACCTTCAGCGCCATACGGGCGACAGCTGCCGCTAATGGGTTGCCGCCAAAGGTTGAACCGTGATCGCCGGGGCCAAATAAATCCATAATTGGCGCATCTGCCAGCACGGCGGAAACAGGGTAAAAGCCGCCGGATAGCGCCTTGCCGATGGTGACAATATCGGCGCGCACCCCTTCCCATTGGCAGGCGAAAAGTTGGCCAGTGCGCCCTAAACCGCTTTGAATTTCATCGGCGATGAAGAGGATATGATGCTTGTCGCAAATTTCGCGCACACGCTTCAAATAGCCCTTCGGCGGTAGGATAACCCCGCCCTCGCCTTGAATTGGCTCAACCATAAAAGCGGCGGTGTTGGGCGTGATGGCGGCCTCTAGCGCGTCAGCATCGCCAAAGGGCACGGTTTTGAAGCCCGGTGTGAAGGGGCCAAAATCCGCTTTGTAGGCGTCTTCAGTGGAGAAGCCAACGATGGTGATGGTTCGCCCGTGGAAGTTGCCCGCGCAGGTGATGATTTCCGCCTGATTTTGCGGGATGCCCTTGACGCGGTAGCCCCAACGGCGCGCCAATTTGAGCGCCGTCTCCACCGCTTCGGCGCCGCTATTCATCGGTAGCATCTTCTCATAACCGGTCAGTTCACACAGTTCTTGCGCCAGCAGCGGCAACTGGTCATTGCGGAAGGCGCGCGATGTCAGCGGCAGGCGTTGCGCCTGTTCGATGAGCGCCTGTTGAATACGCGGGTGAGCGTGACCCTGATTGACGGCGGAGTAAGCGCTCAGAAAATCGAGATAGCGATTGCCTTCAACATCCCAAACCCAAATGCCCTCGCCGCGCGTTAGCACAACATCTAGCGGTTTGTAGTTGCGGGCGTTATAGCGATTTTCAAGGTCGATTAAATGCTGTGTATTGGTTGAGGTTGTGTTGCTGGTCATATGCTGCCCCATGCTCAAGTTGACTAGCGAGATACATTGTTTATATCCTACAATATAACTTGTGCAGGTTATATAGCGTGTTGTGTGCATAATGTACAGGTATGGCTGAAGATTTGCTTTTTGTTGCTAAGTGATGTGATTTTCTAACAACTAAATAGGGGGCAACTATTGGGAAATGGCATATACTAAAGGCAGTGTTGAACGTGAAAGGGTTTATTTAATTCATACTCCGGAGTTGCACAATGCGCATAGGAAAATGGGCGATTCTGGTCTTATTGTTGGCGGCGTGTAGCGCTTTGGGGGGCGAACCCGCAGCGCAAGATGCCAGTAGTGTAACCAGCGGTGGGGATGACCACCCCATCCAATGGAATCGTGACCCGTATTATGTGGTGTTTCGGGCGGATGTCATCGGTGGTGATGATGCCGATGCCTTTTATCGTAAGAATGAAGTGCCGCCCTGCACAATTTATGGCGATAATCGCGTCGTTTGGACGGTGGAAAATAGCGAGGGCAGCGCCCAAGTGCTTTGGGACCGCCTCAGCGATGAGGTCATTCGTCAGTTCGTCGGCGATTTGACCGTGAACTTCCGCTTCTATACTTATAAAGCGCGGGCTAGCGAAGAATTGACTACCGAGACGCCCGTGATGGAAACGCTGACGCTGGGCGTGAACGATGTGGTGCATACCAGCGATAGTTTCTCCGATTGGCCGCCAGATTATTACACCGATATTCTTGAAAAGTGCCAATCCTTGAGCCAAACGCCCGTGCTCTTTGAGCCAGAAGGCGGGTGGATTGCTGCCGAACAAGTAGTCTATGAGCCGTCTATTCCCAGCGTTATCTGGGATGCGGACGCTACAAGTTTAGATTTGAATATCTTGGCGGAAAGTGGCGCGCCAGAATGGTATACAGATAATAACGTGCGCCTGCTATGGAATTTAATTCACGATAGCACGCCCGACACCCAATTCACGCAGGGCGTCGATACCTTCTTGGTGGCTGTGCAAGTGCCCGGCGTAACCCGCGACGCCCCGCCGCCGCCCGCCCAATAAAGCAAGTTGCTTGTGATGGCGCTTTAACAATGAAAGCGCCATCTTTTTATAGCGTACGAATTTGCGTTTCCATATAAGAATATTCAACGAAAAACGTAAACGTTATCATAGAAAGCGGGCGGATGTATTGACGTTGGCTTGTGAAAAAGCATAGAATCATTATAGAGAGTGTTTGTTATATATGGTGGCAATAGTGCGGCTTGTCTCTTTTGGTTAACGGGCAAGCCGTTGTCTTGCATAAAATTGTGTTGTTTTATTATGAGGAAATTCTGAGAAAGGGTTTTATTGGTAAAAGCCTATGGCACGCGATTATTATGAGGTACTCGGTGTAAACCGCAACGCAACTGACGACGAAATCAAACGCGCCTACCGCAAGTTGGCGAAAAAATACCATCCGGATGCCAATCCCGATAATCCGCAGGCTGAGACGCGCTTCAAAGAGGTGAACGAGGCCTATGAGGTGTTGCGTGACCCGGAAAAGCGTGCCCAATATGACCGCTTTGGTCCACAATGGGAACAGTGGGCGCGGGCGAATGCCGCTGGCGCGGGCGGCGCGGCTGGTGGGGGGCCACATGTCTATACCAATGTAGATTTTGGCGATTTTAGCGATATTTTCGAATCCATCTTCGGCTTTAGCGGGCGTGGTGGCGCTTCACGGGGAGACCCGCGCGCGGCGATGCGGCGCGATGGGCGCGATATTGAACAGCCGGTCACCATCACCCTGCGCGAGGCCTACGAGGGCACGCAGCGCATTGTCACCAAAGATGGCCGCCGCCTCAATGTGAATATCCCCGCCGGCGCAGATACGGGTACGAAAGTGCGTCTCAGTGGCGAGGGCGAGCCGGGTCTGAATGGCGGGCGCGCGGGCGATTTGTACTTGGTGGTTGAGGTGCTGCCCGATAAGCAATTTGAGCGGCGCGGCGATGACCTGTATACGGATATTTATGTCGATGCCTTTACTGCTATGCTCGGCGGTGAGGTGGAAGTGCCGACGCTAGGCCGCCCAGTCAAGCTGAAAGTGCCAGCCGGCACACAGAGCGGCAAGAAGTTCCGTTTGGCGGGCAAAGGGATGCCCATCATGCGCAAGAAAGGGCAGTTTGGCGATTTATACGCCCGCGCGCTCATCACCGTGCCGAAGAAGCTCTCACCAGAGCAGCGCCGTCTGGTAGAGCAGTTGCGCGATAGCCTGCGGAACTGAAGGCGGCTGCGCGGGCAATAGGAC
>WGEI01000575.1 GCA_015492875.1 Anaerolineae bacterium
ACCAGCGCTAATGCGCACAGTTTGACGGTTGGCCTCGTTATCAAAAGCATCACCAATCACTGCATCAACAGGCAAAACGAGTTTATCGCCTGCTTGCGCTAGCAATTGCTCAGCTGTTTCGATGGCGTCCTCTTCTACTAGCGAATTACCCACTTCGTGCCCTTGCGCCTCGAAGAATGTATTAGCCATCCCGCCGCCAATGAGCAAGTAATTAACTTTACCCAGTAGCGCCTCGATAACGCCGATTTTGTCAGAAACTTTAGCCCCACCAAGAATTGCTGCGAAGGGGCGTTGTGGGTTTTCGAGGGTATTGGCTAGATAGTCAATCTCTTTTTCTAGCAACAATCCCGCAACTGCCGTTAAATGTTGGGCGATGCCAACGTTGGAGGCATGAGCGCGGTGCGCTGTGCCAAAAGCATCATTGACGAAAATATCGCCCAACTTCGCCATTTGCACCGCTAGTTCAGGGTCATTTTTCGTTTCGCCTTTGTGGAAGCGCGTGTTTTCCAATAGCAAAACGCCACCTTCAGGCAATGCCGCAACCGCTTGCTCCGCAATTTCGCCGATGCAATCATCCGCAAAAAAAACCTGTTGCCCCAATAGCTCACTTAAAACAGGCACAACCGACTTTAACGACATTTCCGGTTTGCGCTCACCCTTAGGCCGCCCTAGATGGGACATCAGAATGACCGCTTTCGGTTGTCGTTCGAGGATATATTGCAGCGTTGGTATAGCGGCTCGTATACGAGTATCATCCGTAACACGCTCGCCATCCAGCGGAACGTTAAAATCAACCCGCACTAATACCCGTTTCCCGCTCAAATCTACGTCACGAATGGTTTTCTTGTTCATCGTGCTTTCCTCCCTGTTGGCAAGAAAAGAGGCGAGGGAGCTACCGCTCAACACCTCGCCCCATCTCATACGCTATTATCGCTTTTACAGCTGTTCGCCAATGCGTTTAGTTAGGTCAGCAACACGGGCAGAGTAACCCCACTCGTTGTCGTACCAGCTGATAACCTTAACGAGTGTGCCATTCACCGCAGTGGAGAGTGCATCAATAATACTACTACGGTCATCGCCCATGTAATCAGTGGAAACTAGCGGCTCATGCGAAACCCCAAGAATGCCCTTCATCGCGCCGCTAGCCGCTTCTTCAAAGGCCGCAATCAGCTCATCTTTAGTCGTGCCTTTTTCCACCACCGCAACGAAGTCCACCAACGACACAGTCGGTGTTGGTACGCGCACAGCCATACCATCGAACTTGCCTTGCAGTTCCGGAATAACCAAACCAACTGCCTTTGCTGCGCCGGTGGTGGTCGGGATGATGTTCACCGCAGCAGCGCGGGCACGGCGCAAGTCTTTATGCGGCAGGTCAAGAATGCGCTGGTCATTGGTATAGGAGTGTATCGTGGTCATATAAGCGCTTTGAATTTTGAACAGGTCATTCACCACCTTCGCCGCAGGAGCAAGACAGTTCGTCGTGCAGCTAGCATTTGAAATGACATGGTGATTGGATGGGTCATACGCCTCTTCATTCACGCCAAGACAAATAGTTACATCCGGATCCGGTGATGGGGCAGAGATGATGACTTTCTTCGCGCCAGCTTGCAGGTGGGCTGCTGCTTGGTCGCGTTTACGGAAGATACCCGTGCTCTCAATAACAACGTCAACGCCCATCTCACCCCATGGTAGGGCTGCTGGGTCACGCTCGGCCAATGCTTTAATTTCGACACCATCAACAATCAGCGCGCCATCCCCAACTTCCACCGTGCCATTATAGCGCCCATAGCTGGAGTCATAACGGAACAGATGCGCCATTGTGTTCAAATCGCCAAGGTCATTGAACGCAACAACTTCAACATCTTCTGGGTAGCGCTCCCGTATATTTTTCAGAACCTGACGACCAATGCGACCAAAACCATTGATACCTACACGAATTGACATGGTAAATATACTCCTTTTGTTTAGATATTGGCGAATACGGGATTAGATTGTACCCCTCCATGCCGCTCTGCATCGCTCAAACTTAAAATCGCCTGAGCGAGTTTATTTGGTGCATGACGCCATGGAAAATTAGGGTCTACGAGGTCGGTATAAAATACCTCATATCGCTGCAAAACTTCATGATGCTCTGGCACTGGTTGGACAAATATCGTTTTGCTATCTCGCGGCAATGGCGGATAGGCGTTGTTTGCCAATACCACCTGAAAAACGCCGCGCCCAATATATCGCTCTAAGGCCATCACATGTTCGGCGACGGTATAGCCAGCTGTTTCCCCCGGTTGTACCGCCACATTGCACACATAAATCTTATAGGCGTTCGTCGCGCGTAGTGCGTCCCGTATACCTCCTACTAATAAATTCGGCAAAATACTCGTATATAAACTGCCCGGCCCAATAACCACAACATCAGCATTGAGAATAGCCTCTACGCTGGGTTCATAGGCCTTTACATCGGCAGGTTCTAACGCAATCTCTAAAATATGCCCGCCCGTCTCAGTAATTTTAGACTCACCATAAATCCGCAATGTGCGTTGCGAAGCAGGCGGTTGCACAGTGGCGACCAAGTTCACATCTTGTAATGTTGCCGGTAAAACGCGCCCCTGAATGTTCAACACCCGCTCAATCTCAATCAACGCTTCAGGGATACTACCTTGCCCATGCTCTTCAACAACCGCCGCCAGCGCCGCAATGAATAAATTGCCGAAAGCATGTCCGCGTAAATCGCCGCGATCAAAACGGTATTGAAATAGCCGCGTCATCAAACTTTCAGCGTCCGCCAATGCTGCAATGTTATTCCGCAAATCGCCCGGTGGCAAAACGCCCAGTTCTCGCCGTAACCGTCCAGAACTGCCACCATCATCAGCAACCGTCACAATTGCAGTGATATTGCTTGTATACGCTTTCAAGCCACGAAGCACAGACGGCAATCCAGTCCCCCCGCCAATACTCGCAACCTTAAGCCCACGCCGCTGACGGCTATGCGCATGTACCACATCAATGATATGTCCCTGTTGATGTTTACGATATGGCGCTAATAAATTGCGCGACAATTTAACGACTCCTATGGCCACAAGTAGCATACCTGCCGCCAGCATCACCACAACTTGCCACCACGTCAGCTTGTTAAGCACTTCCATTATAGCTGTAGTGTCAGCTGTTCCAACGAGCTTTAACAGCCCCAAAGCTATGGCAAGCCCTAGCGTGATAATCCCTGCCATCAGTATCAAAATCCATCGTTTGACACCGATACCGGGAATGAGCCATTTAGTGAATCGTTTCAATATCTTCATCATTTTAATTGTGGCTGCAGTCTCCGCAACGTTCAACAGATTAGCGTCACATAGTTCACATGTCAATAATCACTGCTCTGTTTCATACACGGCTTTTCCTGCTCTCCAGCTCCATATCAAAATGACGATCGCGCCAAGTGCAGTCATCCCGCCAACCGTAATGGCAGCATCAAACCAAAATTTTTCTGGAAATAGCCGTATCAATGTGTCTGAATATAAAAAGCGCCATGTTCCGCTTTCGAAGAAAATAGCGTGAAAGCTATCAAAAAAACTATCCCACGCCACAATCGCGCCAATGACAATCGCGCCAATAATGCTCAAGGTGATGATAGCCCCTTGTTGTAAACCCTCCCGTAGCGCGGCTCTTCCCCACGCCCTTCTGCGCAGCCATAACCCTGTACCGGTGAAAAGTGCTATTCCTACCGCCAGCATGGTAAACGCCGCTTGTGTCACTATCTTCACATCCACCATATGGCGCAATTCACGCTCATTGAACATCGGGCATTGCCGTCCTTCGGGCAGGGGAGGGTAACATAGCGTTCCCTCTAATCGCAGGTCGCCCAGAAAACGAATATCTTCCCCGTTAAGCAAGTAGGCTACAGCAAGCGGGGCATAGGCCAATCTATCTTCCTGTGAGAAACCATAGCCATCCGGCGGGAAGTCCGGGCGGCTATACTCAATCGTCAAGAAAAAAGGTGTCATCACTGCGCGCACACTGATTAAAGTGAGGAGTATCGGCACAGCAATCGCGATGAAAAACCGTGCAATATAATATAGCCAACGTTTGTACATAAATTAGTCCCTGCGTAATTGGTCTGTGTCGCCACTGAGTAGGAAATTTAACACCAACGAATCCACAAGCGTCTCAATAGGGGCGCGGTTATCAGTGAAAATAATGTCTGATTGCCCTAGCGGCACTAACGAGGCGATGCTTCGCTCTAATACTGTTCTCAACATCGGTGGGGCTGTCTCTGCCAGCATATCAAGATTCTGTTTCAGATACTCCCATGACGTAGTTTGTTTAGTGGCTACCAAAATTGTATTGAAAGAGTGCGGAACATCAATAGCATGTACATTAGGAAAAACTTGTAGCATTGTTGTAGTTAATGCATCGACTAAACGCCTATCGCTATTCGTGCGCCCTACATTAATCGCCACAACGCCATCATCCGCCAACTTATCAGCCAATTCCTGAAAAAACTCGACCGTTGTTAAGTGCCATGGGATATAAGGCGGGCGGTAAGCATCAACCGCAATGATGCTATACTGTCGCTTCAGCGCGCCTAACACATAGCGCCCATCTTCCACATACACAGTCAGGCTAGGCATTGCCCGTTTGTTCATATCAAAAAACTGTGCCCCCGCCGCCACTATATCGGGGTCAATCTCGACGCCATCAATCGGAATATCCCCATAAACATGAATATATTGTCTCGCAATCGTGCCACCAGCCAGCCCAATAATCAGAACCGACTCCACATCATTCGGTGTATAGGGCGGGGCATTAAAATATGGTGCTGCCAAAAAATAATCCCATGTTCCCTCATAGATGAATGTGCTCGGATGCCAAATACTATGGACACCCTGCCCCTCATTCAGCAATAGATAGCGATAACCGCGTTCGTCTTCCTGCACTTGAATATAGTTGTAGGCGCTCTCATCTTCTAATAATAGCGTGCGGCCATCAGGGGGCGGGCGGAGCGGACCGCTCAATACAATAAGCGCCAGTATGATGACTAATACAGGCTGCCATAACCAACGCAACGCCTGTGCTTTGCCTTCCCTCCATATCCCAACAAAGCCAACCATATATAACACGCCAGCAAACAGTAAAAACGTCTGTATAGTGCCCAGCGTTGGGATGATGAATAGCACCGGCAAAAATGTGCCAATCAAACTCCCTAGCGTGCTGATGGCGTAAATTCTGCCAGCCACCTTTCCGCTATCTTCAACCTGTTCTATCGCTAGCCGTATCGCAAAGGGTGAAATAGTACCCAATAAAGTGATTGGCACAGAGAATAGCACCAATACAGCGATGAAAGAACCTAATGCCAACCCTGCCTGCAAATCAGCGAATGCTACCGCAGCAGTTGTTAACACGGGGCGGGCTACAAGCGGGATGAGTGCACCCAAGAATGCCGCCCACAGCACAATTTGATAAAGCGTTTTTGCATAGGGAGAGCGGTCTGCCCAGCGCCCGCCGATAAAATACCCTGCTGTTAGATAGAGTAAAATCAGCCCAATGACGTTTGCCCAGACGAGGTTACTCGTTCCAAATACATTGCCCAGCAAGCGAGATGCGCTTAATTCAAGCGCTAATGTGGTCATCCCGCCAGTAAAAACCAACAAATATAAATAGCGATGCGATTGCTTTTTCTGCGTGACGCTAGGGGATTCAGTTTGGTTTTCCAAATAAACCATCCTCAAAACTCTCTATATTCACGTAAAATATTCTACCTATTGCACGTTATCACGAGGAGTTCGAATTTATGCCGCATATTATTCGCCCCGCAGTTGCTCAAGATATTAGCGCTATCGTGACCTTAAGCGAGCACGTTTGGGATACCCCATTTTCACAGGAAACTATTGCCACAGCGCTTGCCCAAGATAGACATCGCGCCCATGTTATCGATACACCAGACGGCATTATGGGATATATCTCCTCGTTTCTTACACACGCATCACAAGGGCTACAACGCTGGGAAGTTGACTTACTCGCCATTCATCCCGATTATCGTAATCAAGGGGCAGGGCGTGCGCTTGTTCATGCGACCACTGCCGCCGGACGCGCTATGAGAGCCAATATCGCCCGTGCGCTTGTGCGCGTTTCTAATATCCCCATGCGCCATGTGATGACCGCTTGCGCTTATGCCTGCTCAGAAGAGGCTTATGCCTTATATGTGGCACAGCCACACCATTATGACAATCACGCTTTAGCTAGCGATAAAACATGGCTATTGCCCGTGAAAACATTTAGTTATGTGGGCATTTGGCTAGAAGGCGCGATTACTCAAAACGCCATCAACACCGCTCATAAGTTGGCAACAGAAAAACAGGCAGACACATTGGGCGCAGTTATTCCTCTCTCCTATGTGCATGATTGTCGTTTGCTCGAATCACAGGGCTTTGAAAGGATTGGCGAATTTCATTGGTGGCAACGGGTTCTATAGCGGCCTTTGTGCCAATGCTGCACTTAAATCGTCATTCCTCCGAATAACGATGCTAGGGATTTTAGCCAGTTGCAACATCCCCCGTAGTTCATCAGAAGTTTGTGCCCCACCAAATGAATGCGGGTCAATGATCACCCCCATCGGGCGAATACCGCGCCGCGCTAAAATCTGCGCTTCTGTCACCCAGCTTTGGTCTAATGACGCGGTCACAATAATCAACGTTGTGCCCCGTGTGAAATAGGGCGTTTCTAGCGATAGCATTTGCGCTAAGGAATAACCAGACAAGCTCCGAGCTACCGCTAGGGTTTGCAAAATCCGCGTTAATTGGCGATTGCCCCGTTCTGGCTGGTGAATAGCCCGATGTGGCGCATAAGCGGCAAACCCAACAGCCCGCTCCAAATTGATGAAGTAATTCGTTAAAGATGCGGCAACGACCACGGCATATTCTTCTGTTGAAGGTGGAATGTCCTGTGATGTTGGAATAATTGCACCAGTACCGCCCACACGCTCAATGCTAGAGTCTTCAACGAGCGATGCTGCCGAAAAATCCGCAAATATCCAAATATCTACCAGCGGGTCTAACTCAAACTCTTTGACGATAAGCCGTCCTTTGCGGGCTGTGCTTGGCCAGTGAATACGGTTAAAACTATCGCCAGAAACATAATCTCGCACACCCGATGCGTTTGTTGTAATGTAATGTGTGCGCCGCCGCTGTGCCTCGCCCCCCGTTAATGTGCCCAATGGCAATTCAAAACGATTAATCGGAACAGTTTGCGGGTAAATAATCACCCGTTCTGTGCCACTAACCCGCCTAGGCGCAGTGAAAAAGCCGAAGGGGTCCCCGCTTTTAATCATAATTGGTCCTAATTGGAATTCCCCACGCACTACACAAGGCGTCTCCGTATACCAGCGATAACGCCCCCGCCCAAATAAAGGCGGCACAACATGGCTAGCTCGATGACCTGGTAGTGTTGAATGGTCACGGATTTCTAACCATAGCTTGGGTAACAAACTGTGATTGTAAACAGTGAATACTTCGTCTAAGCTGCGCCCTACCTGCGCTCGCCGTGAGCGCGTTTTTCGGTGAATAGTGAGCCATCGTACTGATAGCCACGCCCATAAATATGAAATCACTAACAACCCGCCCAACGCATAAGCCAATGTGAAGAAGATGGCTTTTCCTGTGAATAAGCCAGTGAGCAAGGTTAATGACAGTAGTATGTAAATGGCATTCCGTCGGTTGGGCATGATGGTTAGTTACTGGTGTATAGATGTTCCCGGCACAGGTGTCGTGAGCAATATATCTTGCACGATAGTGCGCGATGAAATGTCCTTAATCCGCGCTGCTGGCCCGACGATAATGCGGTGTGCCAATGTCACTTCGGCCAGCGCTTTCACATCATCCGGTATCACATAATCACGCCCTGCCATGGCGGCACGGGTTTGTGCGGTGCGGAATAACGCCAATGAGCCACGTGGGCTGCTCCCCAAATATACATCGGGATGTTGGCGCGAGGCATTCACCAAATCCACAATATACCGCTTGATTTCATCGGCGACATAGACCTCTCGCACTGCCTGTTGTGCCGCCAACAATTCCTGAATACTCACAACTTGCTGCATGTTGTAAAGTGGGTGCGTATATTGTTGCGCAGAAAGCACCGTCAATTCTTCCGCTGGGCTAGGATAGCCTAACTGAATTCGCAATAGAAAACGGTCTAGCTGTGCCTCTGGCAGTGGAAATGTCCCCTCATATTCGATGGGGTTTTGTGTAGCTAAAATCATAAAGGGCTTGGGCATACTGTGGGTTTCCCCATCTACCGTTACTTGGCGCTCCTCCATCGCCTCTAATAACGCGGCTTGGGTTTTCGGGGTAGCGCGGTTGATTTCATCCGCTAAAACCACCTGCGCCATAATTGGCCCCGCCCGAAATTCAAATTCGCGCGTTTTTTGATTGAAAAGCGATACCCCCGTAACATCAGAGGGGAGCATGTCCGGCGTGAACTGAATGCGGCTAAACGTACACCCAATGGCGCGCGCCAGCGCTTTAGCCATCATGGTCTTGCCAACGCCGGGAATATCCTCAATGAGAATGTGCCCTTCGCTCAACAGGCCTAATACCGCAAGCCGTACCTCATTGCGCTTGCCAATAATCACCTGCCCAACACTTTGCGCAACCCGCTCTGCCACACTTTGTACTAGATTAATTCCGCCCGCATCATTTGATCGTCGTGTATCTTGTGGAAAATTCGTCATATCCGCATCTACCGATAACTAAGCCCAATAC
>WGEI01000576.1 GCA_015492875.1 Anaerolineae bacterium
CAGCGACCCTGACCATATACTTTTATTCGTCACAACAGCCACGATTGTTCTGTTAGCAATTGGCGATAGGGGAGAATATGCGCGTTTCCTATTGTCTATTTTGCCACTTTTTGCGGCCTTACCCTACTTGCAGCAAGAAGTAGAAACACCTGTTGAAACTCCGCAGTCGGTAGCGGCTGAGCCAGTTGACGAACCCGCAGAAGAGCTTGAAAGTCTCATAGAGGCATGGTGAAAAGTAGGTGATTTTCGAAAAATACCCTTGCATTGCTGCCGCAATTTTTATATACTATGGGGCACATTGCGGGTGTAGCTCAGTTGGTAGAGCGTCTCCCTGCCATGGAGAAGGTCACGGGTTCGAGTCCCGTTACCCGCTCACAAAAAGCCCAATCTCACAAGGTTGGGCTTTTCTCTTTCCTATGGATTATTCTTCAGATGGCTTTTCCTCATAAGGATTTACGCCACCTTTTGTCCCCTTACGAATATCTTGCTCCCACGGTTTTTTGGCTTGCCCGCTATAACCTAATGCGTGCAACCGTTCCCGCTCTAAGTTCTCAATCGTTTCAGCGACGAGTTCCGCGTCTTGGCGGGGTATCGGGCGGTCTACTCCATCTGCACTGCGGTATACATACCCAATGCCCTTGCACCAATCGCAATCAACCGCCTCTGCTGTCTCATCATCTTCAAACCAGCCATAGCCATCACATGATGGGCAGCGAATAACCCGCTCTTTATCCGGCATTGCTCACTTCCTCCGGCCTCCGAACTGGGATGTATGGATTGCGCCACCATTCTGGGAATGGTTTGCGAGAGACATTCCAATAATCATCCATGATACGGCGTGCGATTGGCGCGGCCACCTCCGAGCCTTCACGAGAATTTGCCGAAACCACAACAACCGCGATTTGCGGGTCTTGCGCTGGTGTGAAGGCGACAAACCAAGCGTTGGGGTTGCCCAGTGTTTGCGCCGTGCCCGTTTTGCCACACACCGTATATGGCGCATCACCAAATACGCGGTAGGCCGTGCCAAAGTCTTTATTCGCAGTGACCGCGCACATGCCCTCAAATAGCATGTCAAAGACTTCGTCATCTAGCCCCAAATCGCCTACAATTTCAGGCTCAAACTCAGCGGTAATGGGCGTATTATCGAAGCCCCCAACCTGTTGCACGATAAAGGGCTGGTATAGTGTGCCACGATTAGCCACCGCCGCAACCGCCCGCGCCATCTGCAACGGCACAATTTCTAGGCTAGCTTGCCCTACAGCGTAGCTGATAGCCTCATCTGCTGTGCGCGGCGGCGATACTTGGCTGCCAACCTCTTCCGGCAAGCCCACGCCTGTTTTAGGCCCAAAGCCGAAGCGCTCGGCATATTGCCCTAGCAAAGCAGGGTTTTTGCGGAAAAGCAACCCGCCCATCGTGAAGAAGAAGGGATTACAGGATGCTGTCAGTGCTTGTGCCATTGTGACTTCGCCAGCTGGTTCTAGCTCATCGGTATAGCGCCAATCATAGCGCACAGGTTGGGTGTCGCCGTATTCTGTGCCATCCCATGTCAGCTGGCAATCAAAAATTTCGTCCATACCAAACACACCTTCCTGTGCGGCGGCGGCGGCAGTGATGATTTTGAAGGTCGAGCCGGGGGAGAAGCGGTCGGCCACCGCTTTATTGATCAATGGACGGCGGGGGTCTTCTAATAACCGCACCCGTAAATCGCCGATATTTTGCGCAACGGTATCGACATTGAACCATGACGGGTCAAACGTTGGCCAACTCGCCATAGCGAGAATTTCGCCTGTGTTCACGTCGATGACTACCGCAGCTGTGCCCGTTGTCACACCACCCCAGTTAGGAAGGGCATAGTTATGGGCATCAACCAGCGCTTCGGCGACAAGTAATTGTAAGTCGCGGTCAATGGTCAATTGCACCGGCGCGGGCGGGCTACCCGTTGAGCCGCCTAGCTCTTGCAGTGTCGTGCCGCCGGGTTCAGCGATGACCAGTAAACGTTCCGCCTGCCCACCCAGCGTATCCTGATAGCCCAGTTCAATACCCGTTTGCCCGACTATATCGCCGGGGTGGTAGCCACGTGACCGCCAGAAGTCCTCTTGTTCTGCTGTAATCACGCCCACATAGCCCGTGATATGGGCTGCTGCGCCATTGCCATAATAACGGCGTGTCGTTCGTTGGCGGACGCGGCTCAGCGGGTCATCATCATCTGGGTAGATGCCGCAGGTGTTCTCTAGGTCAAAGCGCGCATCTACATAGCGCTCCAAATCCATTTCACCGATATAAAACACCGTATCATCCAGATATTGAGCGAAGAGGTTCGCTAAATCGTTGCGCGGGCGTAAAAGCAAATGTGCCAGCAGGTCAATACAATCGCCAACATCGCGCATCTCCAGCTGCCGCCCATAGAGCACGACAACTGTACCATTTTCTTCAACGAGCAGTTCGCCATTACGGTCATAGATATTGGCGCGCACATTAGGGCGACTGTCTACTCGCAAATTGGCTTGCCCAGCCATCGCCTCAAAAATATCCATGCTAGACCAAGCTATCCGCCAGCTTGCGCCAGTTTGTACCAACCGCATTATTCGGTCTGTATCCACAATGCTGCCGAAAATCACCGACTCAATGGTCACATCATAGGTGACCGCGGCGGTTAGCCCCTGAATATAGCTATCACGAATTTCATAAGTAATCCCGCTCATATTGAGCGTGTTGTTGGCCAGTTCGTAACGCGATTGAAACGCACCGAATGGATATAGCTCTTGGCTTTGTGGCGATACATAGCTATACATGGTTTCTAAGTCACGGGCGTTCCAAGCATCCAAAAATGCGGCAACAACGGCTTCCGGCGTATCCTGTGCCAGCGCGCGCCATCCCATATCGACAACGCCTAACAAGATAGCAACCAGTACCATCAGCGATAAACGCATTGTTTTCATTGTCTGCATTAGCAAGTCCTGTTTTTTGCAAGATGGGCTAACTATAGCGCTAGCGGGGGAATTATGTCTAGTTAAAATTGCCTGCCACTTCCTA
>WGEI01000577.1 GCA_015492875.1 Anaerolineae bacterium
GGTGTGGGTGTATCGCTCGCTTGCATTGTGGGCGTTGCTGTCGCCGTGGTTGCCGCCACTTGTGTTGCCGAAGCCTTAACTGTCATTGAGGGTTGTGCCGCCAGCGTCATGGTGACGGCGGCCTGTATCGTCGCGTCAAGGTCGGGCGTCGGTGTCGGCTCAACAGGTGCAGGTGCGAAGCCCCCGCCACCTAGCAGCAGCCCCAGCCCAGCCAACAACAGCGAGGCCGCCAGCATCAGGCCATAAGCGCCCAAACGGATATTCCGCCGCCGCGCCCGCCAAAAGCCCGTGCGTTGTGCCGCCCGCAACCGCCCCAACGAGAGCAACAGCAGCACGACGCCGCCCAGCAGCAGCGCGATGGTCAAGAGTTGTTGTGGTGAAAGTGCGTTATCAAGCATGGGGGCATTATAGCGCAGCCTGCGCCATTATGCCGCCACTCGCTCTCATGCGTCGGGGGAAATTTCTGCCAGTTCGCCATCATCGCCCAAGCGGAATATTGGGTCATCGTCCACCGCATCGCCCATCAGCCGCTTGCGCTTGTCTTTGCCCGCTTTGCGACGGCGAGATATCTCGCGCTGTACTTCCCGCTCCACACAACGGGCACTATACTGCGAGAAGAACACCTCGACAGCGTGACCAACCAGCCCTATACCCCAAAGCACGGTCGCAATCACCGGCCACGGGAAGCCATATGCCCCGGCGAACCACCAAATCGCCCATAGCAACAAGTTAATTGGGATGAACACGCCCAGATGGGTGAAGAACTCTTTCGCCTTGTGCATGTGTTTGCGGACGCGCTTCTCCACTTTGTTATAGTCATCCTGCGTGATGGTGTCGTACCAGTAAGGGCCATAGAGCGCCTCTAGCTCTTGATGGACGCGGTCTTCTAGTAAGCGATAGCGTACTTTTGGGCTTAAGTATGTATCGATGATATGCCCCAGCAAGCCACCGCCCCAACCCAGCAATGGGAACAATATCCACGGTATGCCCCCACCGCCCGCTGATGTCGCTTTCCAGATGACAAACAACACGGTATGAATTACGGCAAATACGGCGATATGTGTCCAAACTTCAGAGCGCGCATTCATCGCGGCTTTAACCCGCTTGCGGATGAGCGCCTCATCAATATCCCAGCCTTGTTGTTGCGTTTCAGTCATCACACTCCTCCTCAACGATAGCGACGCGCTTCGTCCTATTCTTTGTGACGCCTACGACGCATTCTTTCTAATTCACGTTGAACTTCTCGTTCTATTTTATCTTCATTAAAATTCGGTCCCCGTCCATATTGAAAATAGTATTGGAGAATATGAGCGAACAAACCAACTCCCCAACCTATTGTTACGAATAATGGCCATGGAATACTATATGAATATATAGAAGGATTATTTGTAAGCCCCCCTTCGCCAATAGCCCATATAAACCAAGTAGTTAAATTAACCAATAGATAAAAGATTATATGGATACGTAGCTCATGAGCTGCTTTCATGCGTTGTATAACAAAACGGCGGATTTTTGCTTCATCAATTCTCAATAATTCATCATCTGTGTTGTATTTCTCATCATGTAAAAATAGCTCTATATTGTCTTGTGGTTCTGCTTCATTGGGATATTTCATTAATCTAACAATCAACATTAAAGTAATTAAGGCTGGCCATGGAAAACTACTACCACCTCTAGCGCTTGGCCACCAAACTACCCACAGCATTAAATTAATTATTACTAAAATCACAAAAGTAGTTCTGCTTTTACCATCATTCATGGTTTTGCCTCAACGATAGCGGCGCGCTTCGTCCTCGTAGATTTCTTCCACAAAGCTCTCGGTCAGTTCGCCATCTTCCGTCAACCGAACGCTGCGTTTAGGTTTATCGGCCTCTAGCTCTAGCGGCGCGTCCTCCTTGCGCTTGCGGCGGCTATAGCGCTCTCGGCGGCGGCGCAAACGCTCTATCTCGCGGTCTACTGCTCTTTCAAAGCGCTGATGCCCGCCACCATAACGGCTATAGTAACCGATGCCTTGCGAAACCACACCTATTCCCCAACTCAGTGTCACCCAAAGTGGCCACGGAAAATCTCCGCTTCCCCACATATACCCCATATCCATGCCGCCACTTGTGAAAAGCCCAGCGTCATTTGCCCATATCAGCCAGAGAAGTAGGTTAATCACCAAATAGGAGATGAGATGGTTACGGAAGGAGCGCCAAGCGGCCATCCGCTTCTTGACTTCGCGGCGGATGAGTTCTTCCTCGCTCGGTGGCGGGTCAATCCGCGACTCGATGCGCTCGGCAACGTCTTGCCCCCACTGTGCCAACCGTTCCGCACCGCGTTGAAGGTTGCTCACAAAGTCATCCATGCGCGGCCACTTTGTCGTATCAAAACTACGCTCTACTTGCACATAGCGCTTTTTGCCGGTGGGCGTCCGCTGCTCTCGCACTTCGTTATTGGGGCGGACAACGCTCTGCCCGCCTGCCCGCCGCCATTCGGAAAGCGCTACCGCCGCTGATTGGTGACGGTCTGGACGCAACTCTTGCAAGTCCCCTGCACGTATCGCCTTTTCAAAATCACGCATCAGCGCGCCCGCGCTGCTATAGCGCTCGGCAGGGTCTTTGGCCAACGCCTTCAGTAATAC
>WGEI01000578.1 GCA_015492875.1 Anaerolineae bacterium
ATGTTGAGCTATGAGGAAATTGGGGCAGCGGCTATGTTGAGCCGTGCAACGGGCGGCTTGTATCAGGGCAAGTTGGTTTTTTCCACACCCGGCAGCAATCACGCCGTGCGGCTGGCGATGGAGAAGTTGATTTTGCCTGAACTCAACCACCTCATTTGGGAAATAAGTAGGCAGCGGTAAGTCATACGCCAATGACCAACGCTTCACTAGGGGCGATTTTTGCCTGCCGCGCGCCAAAGATTTTGAAGCGATGCCCCAAAACGCCCATCACAGCTCAGCAATCAAAAAGGGCGACGGCTGAACGAAGCCGTCGCCCTATGACCATATTAGCTTTTTCTCCTATTCAGCAGTCACCTCATAGGCGATGCCATCGTAGACCACAATGACGCGCTCACCGAGTGCGAAGTAATCGGCCAATTCTGGGATTTGCGCCAGCAGGTCGAAATACGCATCGCTGAGGAAGACCACCTTTTGTGTTTCCATTGTGTCTGGTTCAAATGCAGTATCTGTCCAAACGCCGTCAATCAGCAGGAAGGTTTTATCGTTAACGAACTGAATGGGGGTACTGTCGTCCATACGTGTACTAACTTCGCCATCCTCATCCATTGGTTCAGCAGGTGGCAGCATCGCGCCTGCGGGTGACGACGTGGCCATTGGTGCGGGGAAAGCGCCACCACCGCCAGCCTGCCCTACTGGTTGCTGGGGTGCAGCGGGTGCGGCTTGGGCATTGGCGAGGCTAGATGAGGCATCAGCGGCAGCGACGGCCTGCGCGCCACTGGCTTCTGCGGCGAGGTCTTCGGCTTCGGCAGCAAAAGCTTCTTCAGCACGTTGGCGGCCTTCTTGCGAGAGGATGTCGTTCTCATCAATCAAGAAGCTGGTATAGGGGGTGATGATGCCATAGCGAATGCTGAGGCTGACGACGCTATTAACCAGTTCCTCGCTCTCCCCATTAAGGCGAATGGTGTTAAGCAAGTCACCAATGCGGCGAGTTGCCCAAAGGCGGGCGATGAACGGTTCGCCACCAGCATTTTCGCGGAAGCTGAGGCCGCTATAGGTGAAGTTCTGTTCTTGGCCGCGCACTGTGCCGCTGAGGGTGATGGTAGCGTTATCAGCATTGCCCCGATAGCGCCCAACAATGGTGAGTTGCTCGCCTGCGAACAAGTCGTTTAGTTGCTGAGGATACATGAGTTCGGCCTGTACGCCGTCAATGGTCAGCGCAACATCAGTCAAAACTGGGGCGCTAATTTTGTTATACAGGCTGGCCACTTCCTCATCGATGCGCTCGTTGGGGCGCACGTAACTGCTCGCGCCATGATGGTCGCGCACGATAGCATCTAGCAAGAAAGTATCGACATCATCGCCCACGCCAAAGGTGAAAATGCGCACATTGGGCTTAGCCGCTGCTTCTAAGTTAGCGAGAATGGCATCGCTTTCGATAACGCCTTCTGTGGCCAAACCATCGGTGAGGAAGAGGATAGTTGTTGGGCGTTCGGTATCCGCCATGTTGAGGGCGGTGGTCAAAGCGCCGTTGATGTCTGTGCCGCCTTCTGCATAGAGGGTGTTAATCCAAGCGATGGCGTCTTCTGCCTCGCGGACTGGCTCCATTTCCATGCTGAAGGTGCGCCAACCGGTGCTGAAGGTGATGACGTTAAAACGGTCTTCTGGGTTGAGATTTTCTAGCACATAGGCGGCGGCAGCGCGCGCTTGATCCCATTTTTCACCGAGCATACTGCCCGATTGGTCGAGGACGATAATCACGTCTTTGGCGATAACGGCATCATCTGGCAGGCTAATTGGCGGTTGTACCAAGAGCATGAAGAACCCATCTTGGTTAGCGCTCTCGCGGTAAGTCAAGAGATTGACGTTGATGGTATCGCTTTCAACGCCATAGTATAAAGTGAAGTCATCTTCTGGCACATAGTTCGCCGCTTCAAAACCAGCGCGGAAGCTGAGGTTATCGTCGGCGCGGGTGATGGCGATGTTGTGGCTAGGCGAGTAAATGTTGCTAATGGGGTCATTGCTAATCACATTGACGCTAATCGCCATTTGGTCAACTGCACGGCGCAAGCCAACCGCCTGCACGGGGTAGCTATACTTTAGCAGCCCGTTATCCACCTCTAGCACGTAGGAATAAGTCACTTCAACGCGGCGCGATTCCCCCGGCGGGATGGGGAAAACACTGGCCTGAACGGCATTCATGCCCACATATTCCAGCAGGGCAGGGTCGGCAAGGCGGCGCACCGTTTCGTTATAGATGGCGCGCGCTTCTTCGGCCTCTAGAATTTTGGCTTCGTAGGGCTGGCCGTCCACCCACATGGTCAAATTTTCGACGGCAGCGCCTGCTGGCAGCGGGAAAATGAGCGTGCCTTCGGCCAAACGCTCGCCGATGTTGGTGAACTGAAAATCGATATGGGTCGTAGCGATTTGATTTTCAATATCGACCTGCACGCGGTGGTAATCAATGATTAGCGTTTGCGGGTCGGTATCTACGCCGGGCACAAAGACCTGTGCCGCAGCTGGTAGCACAATCAGCAATAGTGAGATGAGCAAAACGAAAAACAGCAGATAACGTTTCATGGGGTTTATCCTCCCGAAAGACTATGTCTTACTGAAGATGACGAATAAGGCGGGGGATTTGTTCCATTTAGTGGCGCGGGACTTATAAAAAACTTGTACAGGTTTTTGGCAGGTTGGATTTCGGAACGTTTTCGGTTTCCCTTCCAGCAACACCGGACCGCGAATATCTTTTCCTGAGGCGATAGCGCCACTCCCCCACAAGCTTATTTGTGGGGGATTTTTTATGACCACTGGCTGCGGGCGGCCATCGTTGGCGTTATACTCCTATTTGTAGAAGAAATTTTTTACCAAAGGATAAAACAAATGGATTTTCAAATACCCGAACATGTTAAAAAGATAGCGCGGCGGGTGCGCGAATTTGTCGATAGCGAGGTTGTGCC
>WGEI01000579.1 GCA_015492875.1 Anaerolineae bacterium
CACCACGAAATTCTACGGCGCGGTCTTTAGCTTCATTAAGTAAATCTGTCCAAGTCAAGCCACGTGTCTCAGAGCCAAAATAGTTAGGCGTATCAAACAGGGCTGCAACACCCCGCGCTAGACCAATCGAACTGAAGCTATGGCCATAACCACGCAACTCATGGCAACCGATGGTCGATGTGACTTTCTGTAAGCCTTTAGTAAGCGCTTGAACAGTATTGCTCAATAGCTTAGCTTGCTCATCAGGTTTTAGTTGCGCTTTAGGGGCTTTAGGTGCAATGCCAAGCGCCACTGCATATAGTGTATAGGGAAGGACAGCATCTGCCCCAAGACTGACCAGCATCGCAATATCGTGTAAGTCACGAATTGCCCCAGAGCGAACGATAATACCAACGCGGCGGCGCAAGTTCCCCCAATCTTCAGATTGGCGCAAAACGCGGTCTACGGCAGCGGTGACGAGTAAGGGGTCTACCCATAATTGCGCCCCGTCATAGAGCGGCGTATCATCGAGCAACAAACAAATTGCACCAGCACGGACAGCAACTATAGCCTCCGCTTGAATGCGTTCAATGGCAGCCTCTATAGTTTCATCTGCAAGGGTGCTCATAGAGAGTATGGCAACGCGCTCATCGAAAACATTTAGCAAATCTTCTAGCGCCATAGTGCCGAGTTGGTTCGCTACCATACGCATCAGTGCTAAGTCGCCTAATGCAGGATGGCCGCCAACAATGAGCGGCGTTTCCAATTGAACGAGTAAATCATTTTCAGAAGTTGTGCAGCCAATAGCGGGGCGAATGCCGAGAATGGTGCGGGTCGAAAACTGGGCGTGTTCACGTTCGCGGTCAATAGCAGGGTTGGTAACAACGGCAACCGTCTCTTTGAAATAGTCAGCGACATTGACTCTGGTCTTGCTCAGTGCGGCTAGTGGGCCATCCCAACCTAAAGAGGCAATTTGCTCTTTGCCATTTTCGGCCATAGTTTGCACAATGCTGACATGATAGCGTTCCCAACCTAGTGCGGCCATTGTGGTGGTATTGATAGGGGTATCAGTAGCATACCAAGTTGGTGTAGAGGGCTGTGGGTGCACAGATTCAAGCCGCTCTTCAGCAACAGCTAAAGCGACTGAAGCAGGTGCTGCTTGAGCGCCACTTCCTGATGGATAACCATTGCCCAATGGTGGCTGTGGAGAAGTAGGGTTATCAGAAACGCGCGCTTGTTGCAGCCAATCGTGCGCGATGGAAGAACGCTGTGTTTGGCTATCGCGATGGCGTCGCAAGACATGTTGTTGAATAGCGGGGTAATCTAGCACTTCTACATCGTAGCCGCGATTAATTTTGAGGGCGACTTTCTCCCCTGGCGCTAATGGGCGCGGGTCTTTAGTCATGTTGTCTAAGGGGTAAACACCTCGTTCAGATGAAGCGAAATACTCTTTTTCTGTCTCGCCAAACCATAGGGGGCGTAACCCCAGCGCATCGACACTAAACACACATAAATCGCCCAAGCGCGCCACAACAGCCGCTGGGCCTTGCGCAAAGGGGCCAAAAGCGTGGCGGATATTATCGTAGAGCGCGCGCAAATCGGCATCGCCTTGAATTAAATCGTGCTCAAAAGGCGGGAAAACATATTCCATCGCTTCGATAAGGTCTAGGCCGAATTCCATGCTTAGAGCATGTAAAACCCGATCAACATCTTGTGAATCCGAACCATCTGGCGTAAGAGGAATACCGAGCATTTTGGCTTCCATACGGAAACGGGAGATTGTATTGAATTCCCCGTTATGGCCGATTAAAGAAAACGGCTGCGCTCTTTCAAAAATGGGATTGGTATTGGTGCTATAGCGAGCATGTCCCAAAGTAACGGCTGAAGCATAATCGGGGTCTCGAAGCTCAGGATAATAACGGCGTAAAATTTCAACCGTACCTTGAACTTTGTAAACGACACTATGGGATGAGAATGAGGGGAAATGTATGCCCAATGCTTGCTCAAGATGGGTTTGCAATCTAAAAAGTGTACACTCTAGTTCTTGTGGGGGAATTTGCCCGTTAATGCCAGCAATTTGCCAAAAAACAGGTTCGTTTTTCTCCGCATTAGCCCCAAGCACCAAACGGTTAACTTCTCCTGACGCATCGTAGAGGATATGCAAACCCGCTTCGCTAATGCGGCGGCTGATTTCATCAACGATGTGCTGCGCACGTGCGCGCGCACGAGATGGAATCATAACATGAGCAACCCAAAAATTGCGGTCTGTGGCTAAAGAAGCGCGCACACCGCGGCGGGATAACCGTTTAGACCATAACTCGCGCGGGATGTCGGTCATAATGCCAACACCATCGCCCTCTCCGTTAATATAACCTGTACGATGCCCCATACGAGCCAACGCTTCAATTGTACGTTTTACGTTTCCATGTGTAGCCTGCCCTCCTTTACGGATAGAACAAATCAAGGCGCAGGCATCGCGCTCTACAGCGTCAACCGCGTGTAAAGTTTCGTCTTCAATTTGCCGTCTCATCGGGGAATGAACGTGCCATTCATGTATCATGGTCTTTCTCCCGCATAGCTGCCATTAAACTGTGGCAAAAGAAATTCATCCGGAATATCTGAATAATCTTCCAGTTTTTTGTCAAATCTAGACGAGTTCATGCAATCATCGGCAATATTACTGTAACAAAATTCGGTATTTGTGCACATTGGACAAGCTATCTGAGAAATAGATAGCCATGCTCAGATAAGGTGCATAAAATCACAAACTAGTGGGGT
>WGEI01000580.1 GCA_015492875.1 Anaerolineae bacterium
GTCTCTATATGGTCTTCAGTTGGACGCGCGGGAACTTCATCATCTGCGGGTTTAGGGGTACGCTCCTCCCACTGGGGATGGCGGGGGCGAGCTTTTTTTAATTGTTTTTCTATTGCTGCATTCAAACGCGCCACAGATTCGGGCGACTGATTACACATATCAATATAATGAATGCTATTTAGCTTATCAGGAAGTTTAGTGCGATCGCGCACTTGAATAGTGATAATCCGTTTCTGTAAGCGCACTGCTTCAGTGAATTCAGCTTGACAATATTTTGATTGGACTGACTCGTTAGATAATAAGTAGATGAAAATATCACAATCAGCGATATTATCTAAAATCTCTTCCCACCAATCATCACCACCGAGAATCCCATTAGGTGCTTGATCGTACCAAATAATATCAGATGGTTTTAACAGTTGTAATATACCAATAAACCACTTCAAAAAAGGTTCGTCTACACGGCTATAGCTAACAAAAAATTTTACCATCGTGCGTTTTCCAGTGTGATAGATGAAGCCTTCACTAATATAACATATAGAACGCGCGATTGTCATTACTGCGCCTTGCCCCCATAAGCCTTAACTTGCCCTGTGGCCGCTTCCACGACAAAATAAAAGTAACCCGCATACCGTAGAAGTCACTTTGTCCGGAGGTGTATTGTGGGCGAATGGTATCTAGAACAGGCACAGCACATGCCGTCATTAGCGGCGGCGCCGTGGTTGAATAGCCCCGTCCCGCCAGAGATAAGCGGGCGCATCACCCTGCTTTGGGTATGGGATTATACCTGCATCAACAGTTTGAGCATGTTGCCCGTCGTCCGCGAATGGCATCGGCGTTATGCGCCCTTGGGCGTGGTGGTTATTGGCGTGCATACGCCGCGCTTCTCCTTCGGGCGCGAGTTGCAACAGGTGGCGTGGGCGGTTCAACAGCTCAATATCCGCTTTCCCGTTTATGCCGATAATGACGAAGACTTGTGGGCGGCGCTGGAAAATCGCTTTT
This sequence comes from Anaerolineae bacterium, assembly GCA_015492875.1. Classification (GTDB taxonomy): domain Bacteria; phylum Chloroflexota; class Anaerolineae; order Aggregatilineales; family Phototrophicaceae; genus S146-30. Next base: position 1,003 of record WGEI01000580.1, read on the forward strand.
GGCCAACGGTCTACCTCATCGACCAAGAGGGCGCTATCCGCTATCGCCAAGAGGGCGCTGGCCTCTTCGAACAGACAGAAGCCGCCTTGCAACAGCTCATCCGCGACGCCTTCCCCCATGTCGATTTGCCGCCAATCATCGCCCCGCCTGATGTTGTTCGACCATCAATCACCCGCCGCCCAACCATCTCAGAGATGCGGGCGGGGTTACGCGGTGGCGCGCTGGGCAACCCACAGGGTTATGCCGCTGGCCTGCCAGTGCTCTACCAGTTGCCCGATGAATTTTCGCCAGAATATTTTTACGTCTCTGGTGCATGGGCTGCTGGCGATGAGTTTCTCGCATATCAAGGGCGCATAGAGGGGCTATTGCTGCTCAATTACGCCGCCACACAGGTTTATGCTATCCTCAGCCCCCATCCCGACCCCGTAGAGCGGACAATTCACCCCGCCGCCGTGCCAGTGGAAATTTGGCAGGATGACCGTCCCATCCCCCTAGAGCGGTTAGGGGGCGATGTGCTCGATGATGGCCGTATGGTGGTTGATAGGCCGCGCGTTTACCAGCTGGTACAAAACCCGCACACCGAGCCGCATACCCTCACTTTACGGGTGCGCTCGCCTGGATTTGCTTGTTATGCTTTCGTGTTCCGTGCAGAACGCTCAGAATGATGAAAAGAGGGGCAACATACCGTGCCCCTCGTGTGGTTTATTGGTAGCGTGGGTCTATGGTGATGGGGTCAATCCAGTAATTGCCCGGCCCGCCCTCCGCCAACCAGCCAACCACTTCGCGGCTGGCCAATACGCGCACTTGCCACCAGTTCAACCCATCGACACACACCGGCCCGCCCACAATCTCCAACGGCACATTGTTCACCAGTGTATAGAGCAACTCACGCTCTCTGCCCGGCGCAACGCGCAGCGCTTTGGGCGTAAAATCACGATATTGCACATGGGCGCGCTGGCCAATGCTGAGGCGTAGCGGTACAGCGCAGTCGGCTGTCTCTAGATAGGATGTCGTCAGCATGTAGGTCTCGACCATCCAGCCTTCATAAGTGACGCCCAACACCGTCGCCCGCACCTGCCACCAATTGAAGCCATCGACACATTCCGGCCCGCCCAAGATGGTGAGTTGGCTATCGCGCGGGGCGATGGTCTCCACCCTGCCGCCCAAACCGGGCGCTTCGCGCACGCGCACGTCAGCGGCCAGCACCACAATTTCGCCAGCGGTTACCTCTAGCGGGCTGTTACAGGTGCGGTTAATGGGCGTGCCGTCGCTCAAAAAGCCGCTAGATTCTAAAAACGCGCCGAAGTCGATTGTGCCCTCTGCCACCCAGCCATCGTTACCGGGCGCTTTAATTTGCCACCAGTAATAATCATCGCCACATACTGGCCCGCCAATAATTTCAACCAGCGTCGGCTCGGTGAAGTAATTCACCTGTGCCCCAGAGCGCGTGGGCTGGTGGCGGATGATAACGCCATGCCGCACCCAGACCAGTTCGCCAATCTGTAGCGGCAGCGCCGTATCACACCCCAGCGGGCGCGGCCCCGGCGTGACGGTTGGGCCGGGCGTGCTGGTCAATGTGGGCGTGGGCGATAGCGTCGGCGTTGTGTCTTGCGCCGTCGATGTCCCCATACCGATGATGAGGATAATGATCAACAATAAACTGATTAGGCCGGTAGTCAGGTGTTTTCGCATTTCACACCATCCTCTCTATTCGGCCTTTATTGTAGCCTATTCCGCCGTTTTGCGCGGCAAAATACGGCGCACTTGCTTTTTCAGCTTGGCGGGTAGATAGCGCAGGCGGCGCCGTAGCACTTGCTGTTTTTGGTAGCGGCGGTTTTCTTCTTGGAAGCGGCGGATGACATGCTCATCAATGCCTGCGGCGGCTAGCTGCTCTCGATGGAGCTGCTCGGCGAATTCGTAAAGCTGAGTATCATAGCGGTTGCGCTCTAGCGCTTGTTGCCGCACTTCATCAGTGAGCGGGGCTTTTGGCGGGCGGTTTTGGCCGATGTTTTGCGGCTCGTAGTAAATATGTTGCCAATCCAAATGATGAGCGAAGAGCAATAGCGAGGCGTCAAACGCCGTAGATAGCCCCACGAGGCAATTTTGCAGATTACGCTTGGCGGCTGCTAGTACCTCATCAGTGACAGGTTCGCGCCCGTTGATGCCATCCACTTCTGGCAAGCCACTCAGTAGCCGCGTTTGGCCATTGTCAAGTTCTGCTGTCAAATCGCTGAGGATATAATCCGCCAGCCCGATTTGGTTTTCCGTCACTTGTTTGTGTAGATAGTGCTTTGGCGATCGTAGTACATAGTAATAGTGAGAAATGACGCGGCTTAACGGCTCGCGCAATGTCGTGATATACTGCACTTCGCCGCCCAAATAGCGCCCCATGCCTTAGGGTTGATGGCCTGCTAGAACTTGTATTTGCTTTTTTTTCGATGTTTCCCATTGTAAAAAATTTTGAAGTGTTAATTGAGGACTTAAATAAACACTTTTATCACGACTATAATTAGCGCGAATAATCGCTAAAAGGGTAGAACCAGCGGCTTTAGGAATATGGATGAAGACGAGTTTTTTATCAGTAGCCATCGCCATCTCACTTTGGTACACAGCAGAAGTTTGGCGATTATACAAAAATTTACCGCCCCGTGATAGTCAAGGCTAAAGCGATGAAGAGACAACAATCACCACGCCGCGCGGGTAAAAGCAAGCTCAAGCGTGGCGAGACAGTGAAACTCTATATTAAGGATATGGCGCATGGCGGGCGCGCGGTGGGGATGTATCAGCGTAAGCCCATTTTTGTCCCTTATGTTATCCCCGGCGAACGCCTTATCGCGCGCATCACGGAAGATAAAGGCAATGTCGCCTTTGCAGAGGGCGAACGCCTCTTAGAAGCCTCTGCCGACCGTGTTTACCCAGTTTGCCCGCACTTCGGGGCTGGGGGATGTTGGGGTTGCCAGTGGCAGCATATCGACTATGACGCCCAGCTTCTGCTCAAGCAAGATGTCCTCGCCGACCAGCTCAGCCGCTTGGGGAAATTTGACGACAAAACACTGTTGAACGCGCTATTACCGCCCATCCCCGCGCCACTCCCGTATGGCTATAGTTACCAGTTCACCCTAGAGCGTGATGATGAGGGCGTCTTTGGCCTATTTCGCATGGATGGCCGCACGGTTGAACCTATTGCCGAATGCCATATTGTGCACCCCGATATTCTCGCGCTTTATGAACAAGTTGAGCTGGATTATCCCAACATTAAGCGGATACGCTTTCAAATCGGCACAGATGGCGCGGCGGCAGTTTTGTTATGGCTAGAGGATGAAGAAGCGCCAGAAATCACCGCCGATATGCCCGCCAGCGTGAACGTCATCCTTCCCGATAACGAGCCGATGAACCTGATTGGCGATGCGCACAACAATTACGATGTACTGGGGCGTCGTTTCCGCGTGACGGCTGGCAGCGCCTTCCGCGCCAATATATCCCAACTAGAAAATCTTGTTGGGGCGGTATTAGCCGCGTTAGATATACAGCCCGATGATGCTATCCTAGATTTGTATGCTGGTGTTGGCTTGTTCAGCGCCTTTGCTGCTCAAGAGGCGGCACTCGTAACATTAGTGGAGAGCTACCCACCCGCCGTCACTGATGCGGAGGCCAATACGCAAGATTTGGACAATGTAGACGTTATCGAAGGTGGCGTGGAAACGATATTGCCCCTGCTAGAAGAGCAGTATACTGCCGCTATCGTTGACCCCGCCGCGCATGGCCTCAGCCGTGAGGCCGTAGAGGAATTGACTGCGCTCAGCCTACAGCGCATCGTCTATGTGAGCAGCGACCCCGCCACGTTAGCCCGTGATGGGCGTTTGTTGGCGCGTCATGGCTATCATCTGGCGCAGTTACAGCTTATTGATATGGCGCCGCAAACGTATTATGTTGATACAGTTGCGCTTTTTGTACAGACTAACCGATGACAAAAGGCCGTTTCAGTTTCTGTGCAGTCTGTGTTAACCTGAAGTTATACTTAACAGATACAAGTGGAAAGCGAAGTTATGCCTGAGAGATTTAATGCCGAATTTTGGCACTATCTGGATAAGCTGGTGAATAGCAGTACGGTGGTAATTGACCGCCCGCGCGGAAGCACCCACCCTGATTATGACGACGAGGTCTATCCGCTAGACTATGGCTATCTTGCCGGCACGACTTCCTCCGATGGTGGCGGCATTGATGTTTGGATAGGGGCGGCTGGCTCTACCCAAAAAGGTGACCATCGTGTTGAAGGCGTGCTTTGTACGGTGGATTTAGTCAAGCGCGACACTGAACTCAAGATATTGCTGGGCTGTTCTGAAGAAGAAATGCGTATCATCACGGGATTTGTCAGCAGCCATCACATGGGATGCTATTTACTACGCCGCGATACCGATTAAGTGAAAAAGGGGGCATATTGAAGCCCCCTTGCTGTGCGCTATCGGGTTTAATCTAACAACTGCTTGGCCGCTGCGATGACGTGCGCTGCGGTCAGCCCATATTCGGCATAAATGCGCTCATATGGTGCACTTGCGCCAAATTGGTTGACGCCAATAGCAATGCCTTCACTGCCGATATAGCGCTCCCAACCCAGCGTCACACCAGCTTCAATGCTCACCCGCGCCCGCACGTCGGATGGCAATACCTGTTCCCGATAGGCTTCGTCTTGCGCTTCGAATAGTTCCCAACAGGGTAACGAGACAACCCGCGCCGCTATACCCTCGCTCACGAGTTTGTCAAAGGCTTCGAGCGCGATATGCACTTCGCTGCCCGTTGCCAGCAAAATAACCTGTGGCTTATCGGCAGTATCGGCGAGGATGTAACCGCCATGCGCTACACCTTCGTGGATGCCTTCGGCATTATCGGCCAGCACTGGCACAGCTTGCCGCGTGAAGATGAGCGCCACTGGGTGCTTCAGCGTCATTGCCGCCCGCCATGTCCCGATGGTTTCGTTGGCGTCTGCCGGGCGGAATACGTAAAGATTGGGGATGGTGCGCAAGGCCATGAAATGCTCGACAGGCTGGTGAGTGGGGCCATCTTCGCCCAGCCCAATGCTATCATGGGTGAACACATACACAGTTGGGATATCCATCAATGCGCCCAGCCGCACTGCGCCGCGCATATAATCGCTGAAGGTGAGGAACGTGGCGCTATAGGGCTTGATGATGCCGCCATGCAAAGCGAGGCCGTTGACAATTGCGCCCATGCCATGTTCACGCACGCCAAAGCGCACATTACGGGCGGCAGGCTTGCCTTTGCCTGTGTGCTCTGCCCCTTTGATGAGCGTCTTCGTGCTGCCTGCGAGGTCAGCATCACCGCCAATCATGGTCGGTACATGTTTAGCAATCGCGTTCAACGCCTCGCCCGATGCGTTGCGGGTGGCAATGGCTTTGTTATCATCAAACATGGGCAAGTCGCGCGTCCAACCCTCTGGTAGCTCGTTGTTGAAGGCGTTATCCCATTCACGGGCGAGGTCGGGATAGGCTTCACGCCACTCATTGAATACTTTTTGCCACGCACTCTCCGCATTTGCGCCTTTGGCCACCGCCTCACGGAAGTGCTCCAGCGCTTCATGGGGGACGTAGAAGGGTTCGTCTGTTGGCCAGTTTAACGCCTGTTTGGTGAGCCGCACTTCCTCTTCACCCAATGGCGAGCCATGCGCTTTACTCGTGCTCTGTTTGTTAGGGCTACCATAGCCGATAATCGTGCGTACGCTGATGAGCGAGGGCTTATCTGTCGCGGCGCGGGCGGCGGCAATCGCTGCATCAATGGCGGTGGTGTCGTTGCCGTCTTCAACGGTGAGTGTGTGCCAGCCCATCGCGGCGAACTTGGCTGACGTATCCTCCGTGAAGATCATTGCGGTTTCGCCATCTAGCGTAATACGGTTGTCGTCATACAAAAAGATGAGTTTACCCAGCCCCCACGTACCAGCCAACGAGCAGGCTTCCATAAATACGCCTTCCATCAGGTCGCCATCGCTGACAATGGCATAGGTGTAATGGTCGATGACCGGATAGCCGGGGCGGTTGAAATAATTCGCCAAATAAGCCTCGGCCAGCGCAATGCCGACAGCCGTCGCACCACCTTGCCCCAGCGGGCCGGTCGTCACCTCAACGCCGGGGGTATGGCCATATTCTGGATGGCCGGGCGTTTTACTGCCCCATTGGCGGAAGTTTTTGATTTCTTCCAGCGGCAAATCATAACCCGTCAGGTACAACAGCGCGTAAAGCAACATAGACCCATGCCCCGCACTGAGGACGAAGCGGTCACGGTTCGCCCATTGTGGGTTTTTGGGGTTATGCTTCAAGTGGCGCGTCCATAGCGTATAAGCCATAGGCGCAGCGCCCAAAGGCAGCCCCGGATGGCCGCTATTAGCTTTTTGAATGGCATCAATTGAGAGCGTGCGAATGGTGTTAATAGCGAGTTGTTCTAATTCGGCGCTTGGGGTTGTCACCGGGTCTTACTCCTGAGGTGATATATATGGCATAGTAGGGCATTATAACACAGCCCCGCTTTCCGCTAGAGGCGCAAACACATTTATACTCAATAACGGGCGTAGGCTAACCGCCTTGTGTGACGACTTGATGCACAATCCATTCACCACGCCCCAATGGTGCTGGCATGGTGCGTTTGCTAATGCTGA
>WGEI01000581.1 GCA_015492875.1 Anaerolineae bacterium
GCTCACTATGTTGCCCATTCCCGCATTGGCTATTGCTGTTGCTATTGCTAGTGCGTGGTTATGGGGTAATCGACGTTATATACGCTCTATATTAGCTGTATTAGTTGTTCTTATTCCCTTAACACAATCTGTTTTACTTGTTTATCTTTTTAATCAACAAGATACGCGAGATTATATCGTTTTATGGTTTAACGAAAATGTTCCTGCTGGCAAACGTGTTCGCTTCTTAGGGCCTTATAATGTCGCTTTGGATAAAGAAAGATATGTTTTAGATCAAGAATTTGTCTTAAAACCAGATGCCTTGAATGCTGATGTGGATTATTTTGTATATTCGGATACGCAGTTTTTTAATGGATTGCGTGAGGCAGAGTTTATTGAACCCTCATATCTCAAAGGTGTCTTATCATTACAAGATGCGCTTGAACAACGATATCGTCTAGCTATAGCTATTTATCGTCCACAATGGCCGGGTTATGATTGGCTATCCAATAATGCTTCATACTGGCATCACCCTAGCATCTATGTTTATTGTGCTAACCCGCAAGCTTGTGAAGCAATTGGTGTGAAGTGGTAAATATGTCATTCTAATGAGGTTTATGGTACAATCTGCCTGAGTTAGGAGGGGGTATGCAGTTAGACCTCGGCATTATCATCGTAAACTGGAACACCCGCGACTATCTCCAAAAATGTCTGGAGACAGTCTTTGCTAGCGAAGGTGATTTCACCTACAAAGTTGTTGTCGTTGATAACGCTTCGAGCGATGGTAGTGTCGAAATGGTGCGGGAGCACTTCCCGCAAGTGCACCTCATTGCCAGCGAGGTGAATGGGGGGTATCCTTATGGCAACAACGTTGGCTTGCGGGCGCTCGGTTTTCGTGATGCTGGCGATGTAGATGATGATGCCCCGCGCTATGCACTGCTGCTGAACCCTGATACCGAACTGCCGCCAGATGCCTTATACCGCATGGTTAAGCTCATGGATGAGCGTCCTGAGCTTGGCATAGCGGGGCCAAAACTGGTGCTCGAAGATGGCAGTTTGGATAAAGCTTGCCGTCGCGGTTTTCCAACGCCAGCCGTTAGCTTTTACCATTTTGTGGGGCTGGCGAAACTATTTCCGCAAAATGAGCGCTTTGGGCGCTATAATATGACCTTTGCCGACCCTGACCAAGAGATTGAAGTGGATTCTGTGGTCGGGGCTTATATGCAAGTTCGCCGCGAATGTATTGAAGCGGTGGGGTTGTTAGATGAAACGTTCTTTATGTATGGAGAGGATTTGGATTGGGCGTATCGAATCAAAGCGGCAGGATGGAAGGTTCTGTACCATCCGCAGGTGGTCGTGCGCCACGTGAAGCGGGCAGCCAGCCGCAAGAGCAAGAAAGCTCAGTTCGAATTCTGGCGGGCGATGCTCATCTTCTATCGCAAACACTTCCGCAAGACGACGCCTCTATGGATACACACACTGATTCTGCTGGCGTTGTTGGCCAAAGGGGGGCCGCGGATGATGCAGGAGATTCGTCATCCGACAGCATCGTTAAGCCGCTAGAACCAGAAGCAAATCTTGCCGCCACCAAACAAAGCAATCGCATTAAGCTCATCATGGGCGCATTGCTCATTGTGCTGGATGTGGCTTTGTTGGCGTTGGCTTTTTACACCGGCTACCGCGCCCGTGAAGTGTTGCCATTTTTCCCCATTCCAGAAGCACAGCCCCCTTTCCTTGCTTATGTGCCGACATTATCACTACATGTAGGTGTGGTGATTTTCGTCCTGTATATCTCGCGTTTATACCACCTCCCCCGCATGACCAGCCGCTTTGACCAAGCACGGGCACTTGTTGGTGCGGTGGGTATCGGCTCTCTGCTTGCCATGGGGATGCAAGAATTGCTCTTCAAGCGCACAATTTTTGAGATTGATTATCCCCGCGGTATGTTCTTCTATGTAGCGCTGTTCAGTGTGATTTTCGTGAGCATTGGGCGAGAGTTCCACCGCACCCTCCAGCACTACTTGCGTAAGCGCGGGCTGTCACGCGATAACCTGCTCATCATTGGTACAAGCCGCATCGCCCGCGACATCCTCCAGAAAATCCGCGCCCGCCCAGAGTTGGGCTATCGCATCATTGGTATGGTGCATGAGGGCGAAAAAAACAAAACGCAAATACGCGGTATCCCAATTTTAGGGGTGTATACCGATTTGCCGTATCTCATTGACCTTTATCATATCGAGCAGGTCATTATTGCCTTGCCCAATGCCAAACGTGCCGAACTGGTTGAATTGGTGACGCTGTGCCAGCGCGGCCATGTGGATATAAAAATCTATCCCGACATCTTCGCCTACATGGCTGGCGACCTCAATGTTGATGACTTAGGTGGTACGCCCCTGCTCACAGTGCGCGATATTGCGCTTCGTGGCTGGAAGTTGAGCCTGAAGCGGGCTATGGATATTTTCGGCGCCAGCTTCGGCTTGGTTTTCCTATCGCCGCTCATGCTATTGACAGCGCTCTTGATTAAACTAGAGTCGCCTGGACCAGTATTCTATTCGCAGATTCGTATGAGTTTAGATGGCAAGCCTATCCGTATGATTAAATTCCGCTCTATGCGGCAAGATGCGGAGAAGCATGGGGCTGGGTGGACTATTCCTAATGACCCGCGTGTGACCCGTATTGGGCGTTTTATGCGGCGTACAAGTTGGGATGAAATCCCCAATTTGATTAATGTGCTCTTTGGCCAAATGAGCCTCGTTGGGCCACGCCCAGAACGCCCCATTTATGTACGGCAGTTCCGCCAAAGTATCCCGCGCTATATGGAACGCCATCGTGAGAAGGGGGGCATGACGGGCTGGGCACAGGTGAATGGCCTCCGTGGCGATACCTCTATTGCAGAACGAACCGCTTATGACCTGTGGTATGTGGAAAATTGGTCGCTGTGGCTGGATATAAAAATCATTTTGCGCACCGTCTATCAAATCATCGCGCGTAAAGATGTCAACGCCTACTAGCAGAGGGGTATTAGCGTGGATTTGAAGACCCTTGAAGCCGCAATGCACGCCTTTGTTGAGAGTAAAGGCTGGTATCAGCCAAACTCTCCGCGCCCCCAAACACCTAAAAATCTGGCCATCTCCCTTGTGCTAGAAGCCTCTGAAGTGTTAGAGCATTTCCAGTGGCAAGATACGCCCAAAAACCGGGAAGCATTAGCGTCAGAACTGGCCGATGTGATGTTGTATCTACTTCAGTTGGCTAGCCTTAGCGATATTGATTTGGGTGCTGCTGTTATGGCTAAGTTGGAACGTAACTACCGCCGCACATGGGATGATGAACCGCCACCAACGCTGTAACACACTTGTATTCCTCGCCTCTAGATGACACAATGAGCCTTTGTGACCTTTTAACGCAGATATAGTAAGGTATGGTCTTATGCGTATGAGCCAGCATTTCGGTCAAACTTTGCGCAATGCCCCAGCAGAAGCCGATACAGAAGGCTATCGCTTACTTTTGCGCGCGGGGTTTATTCGCCAATTAGCCGCCGGCATTTTTAGTTATTTACCCCTAGCGCGGCGCTCCCTCACCAAAATTGAGAACATCATTCGCCAAGCCATGAACGATATTGGCGGGCAGGAAGTGACCATGCCTGTTGTCCATCCGGGTGATTTATGGCGTGAGACTGGGCGCTGGTACACTATTGGCGATGAATTGACCCGCTTTCAAGACCGTAATGAACGCGATATGGTGCTGGCGATGACGCATGAGGAAGTGGTCGCCGATTTGGTGCGCCATGAAATTAGCTCATACCGCCAATTACCTCGTTTAATCTACCACATACAGACCAAATGGCGCGATGAACCTCGTCCACGCGCTGGCCTTATTCGGGTACGCGAGTTTACGATGAAAGACAGCTACAGCCTTGATCAAGATGAAGAAGGCCTAGATAAACAATATCGTGCCCATTTCCAAGCCTATTTTGATATTTTTCACCGCTGCGGATTACCTGTCATCGCTGTGCGCTCTGATGTTGGCATGATGGGCGGTAGTATGGCGCATGAGTTTGTGTATTTGAACGAAATTGGCGAAGATACATTGTTCATTTGTGATAATTGTGGCTATGCGGCCAATCGAGAAGTTGCGACATTCAACCGTCCTGAGGCAATAGATGAACCACCTCAACCGCTGGAAAAAGTGGCCACGCCCAATACGCCAACGATTGAGGCGCTAGCCCAATTCCTCGATATTCCTAAGTCCAAAACGGCCAAAGCTGTTTTTATGATGGCCACCGTTGCAGATGAAACGGGCAACCATGAGCAATTTATTTTTGCAGTCGTGCGCGGCGATATGGAAGTCAACGAAACTAAACTCGCCAATGCTGTGCGGGCGAAGTCTTTGCGCCCCGCTACGGAAGCCGAAATTCGCGCCATTGGGGCAGAGCCGGGTTATGGCTCGCCAGTTGGTGTGCATGATTGCTTGATTGTTGTCGATACCGCTGTGACCATCTCGTCTAATCTCGTTGCTGGGGCGAATGAAGCTGGCTACCACTATCGCAACGTCAATCACGGGCGCGATTATGAGGCGCATATCATAACCGATATTGTGTCTGCTTATGCGGGCGCGCCGTGCCCACAGTGTCAGCATAGCTTGAAGGCTGTGCGTGGGGTTGAAGTGGGCAATATCTTCAAGCTGGGCACACGCTACACCGAAGCGCTGGGCGCGACTTTCCTCGATAAAGATGGCCAAAGTCGCCCCGTTGTTATGGGGTCTTATGGCGTTGGGATTGGGCGTCTTCTAGCTTGTATCGCTGAGCATTACCGCGATGAGAATGGCCTAAAATGGCCTATCACCGTCGCCCCGTATCAGGTGCATTTAATCGTGCTGCCGGGCGATGAGACCGCGCCTATTGCGGAGAAGCTCTACGTCGATTTGCAGGCCGCTGGCGTCGAAGTGTTTTATGATGACCGCGATGAACGCCCCGGCGTCAAATTCAAAGATGCCGACCTGATTGGCATACCGTTACGTTTGACCATCAGTAAGCGCTCGCTAGAGCAGGGCGGTGCAGAATATAAGCGGCGAGACTCCGATGAGCGTAGCATTGTGCCTTTAGATGAAGTCATAGCGCATGTACAAGCTGAAATAAAGGCTTTGCAAGCCGTGATAGATACCGAAGTGAAACCTGTGCCGTTTCGTGCATGACAGAATGGCCGCAGCATAGTGTATAATAAGCCGCATTCATATTGGTGATGTTCAGGATAAGGGATTAACCAATGGCGCAAGCTATCACGCCACAAAGTGAAGATTTCTCTAAATGGTATAACGAGATTGTCTATCGAGCAGAATTAGCGGCGCAATCGCCAGTGCGCGGCTGCCTCATCATCAAGCCTTATGGCTATGAACTTTGGGAAGCAATTCGAGATGGCCTTGACCGCCGCTTTAAGGCCACTGGCCATCGCAATGCTTATTTCCCGCTCTTCATCCCAGAGAGCTATATTAAGCGTGAGGCCGAGCATGTTGAAGGCTTCAGCCCAGAGTTGGCGGTTGTCACTCATGCTGGTGGCAAGCAATTAGAAGAGCCGCTGGTCGTTCGCCCAACATCAGAAACAATCATTGGCGAGGCCTTTAGCCAATGGATTCAATCCTACCGCGATTTGCCGCTACTCATTAACCAATGGGCAAATGTCGTGCGTTGGGAACTACGCACCCGCCCCTTCCTGCGCACGGCAGAATTCCTGTGGCAAGAGGGTCATACCGCCCACGCCACAGAAGAAGAGGCCGAAGCGGAAACCATCCAAATGCTCGATGTCTATGCCGATTTTGCTATCAACGACGCGGCCATTCCCGTGATTAAGGGTGAAAAGAGCCGCATCGAGCGTTTTGCGGGCGCGTTGCGCACCTATACCATTGAAGCGATGATGCGCGATGGTAAGGCTTTACAATCTGGCACAAGCCATAATCTGGGGCAAAACTTCGCCCGTGCGTTCGATATTAAATACCTTGATGAAAACAACGAGTTGCAATACTGCTGGACAACCTCATGGGGGCTGAGCACGCGCATGATTGGCGCGATTGTGATGACGCATGGCGATGATAAGGGCTTGCGCCTGCCGCCAAGACTTGCGCCAATTCAGGTTGTTGCGATTCCCATTTATCGCAAAGATGATGAGCGCGCCGCTGTCATGCAAGCTCTGGAAAATCTCGTGAACCAGTTAAAAGAAGCTGGCGTGCGCGTTCACCTCGATAATCGGGACGAAACCCCCGGCTTCAAATTTAACGATTGGGAGATGCGCGGCGTCCCTGTTCGCCTAGAAGTTGGACCGAAGGATGTGGCCTCTGGCAAGGCGGTATTAGCCCGCCGCGATATTC
>WGEI01000582.1 GCA_015492875.1 Anaerolineae bacterium
GCGCAATACAGTGGGGTGGGGGGCTTTTACGCTGACACTCATTGGTTATTTTCTGCTGGGGGGATTGGCTTTCCGCCGCCAACTACGCTTTGGGTCATCCCAACGTTGGTTAGGTATACTAGCGCTTGTGATTGCTATCGGGAGTATGGCGCTGGCCTCATGGCTAGCAGGTTTTTGGGGCATGTTGTGGCAAGTAGCTACTTTGCTTTGCTTGAGCTTATTACTCTATGGCGTATTAGAGCGCCTGTTGCATCCCACAGCCCAGCCCCAACCCTTTCTAGATGGGGCCGCCTTAGCGTTGTTAGGCTTTGGCATATGGGCGAATTGGGCGCTGGTCTTAGCTTATAGCATGCGTGTTTGAGCTATCACTTGCCGACCTTTGGGCGGTGCGGATGAGGTATTGGCTATAAACAGGTCTCGCTTAAAAAATGCTCAAACATCCTCTTCTTTGTGAAACGAAAGCTATAACCACAATTGCTCCAAGAGTTGAAACTAGTGGTGTTATGAATAAGCCGAGCATTTCTCCAATGTTCACTTTAGTTCCCCCATAGCTTTTGCGCTTCTGGATAAAATATACCCCAATCACTTATATTCGCCTATCGTCTGTTTTATTTCGCAAAGTTAAATTTGTATAAGCTATTTTTATCCATTAGCCCCCACTTAAAAACACAGAAGCGGCGGGGGTGTGTGATGCTCCGCCGCTGTTGCGTTTCGCTTAAACTTTCCACACGAGGCGGTAACCAGTTTGCTCTTCCAGCGCCGCGCTGAGGGCTTCAGCAGCGGCCTCGTCTGGCGGCTCATGCAGCGCCACCGATACTTCGGCGCGGTCGATATGAATGCCCGGCCCTTTACGCACCTCCCAGCCCGCTTCCGCCAAGAGGCGTTTGGCGGTTTGTAAAATCATCTGCTGGTTGGGGTGTGGGTGAATTTGCAACGGATAGCCCGTCGCCTCTGATAGCTGGGTGATGGTCTCTGCATGGCGCTGGCCGATTTGGGGCGAGATGAACGATAGAACGATAGCATCGCCCTTCAGTCCCGCTTTATATAGCCCAAGCGGCTCTAAGATGGCTCTGATAACGCCGTAGGCCGCGTTAATCTCCATGCGGTCGCCATTTTGTTTGGCGGGTGGCGGCGGCGCGGCAGGGGCGGGTGTTGCCTCACTGTCGTTATACCCCGCCAACACCAAGTGGAAACCCGTCGCTTGCTGGTAGGCATCAACGAGCGCTTGTGGGTCGGCCACGCCTTCAATCTGCGCCTGCACTTCGCCCTGCGCCAGATAGAACGACGGCCCTTTGACCACCTGTGCGCCCTGTGGCAATATCTCATAGAGCACATCAGCCAGCGCCTGCTGGTTCGCGCCCTGCTTCACTTGCACGTCCCAGCCGCTGCGCTCGGCCAATTGCTCGATTTGCTCGCTATAAGTCTGTGCAGCCACATCGGGAAAATCGAACTGCAACGTCATGACGCGGCGTGGCACATCCATGCCCACCTTGCGCAAGCGCGCCTCCGACGGGATGAGCTTCAGCGCCAATTCGCGCGCTGCGTTTTGCTCTAATGCACCGCTTTCGGTGGCGGCCTGTGGCAAGATGCCCGCTGGCTCTAAGGTCGCGCCACCATGTCCCAACGCCATGACAATCGCCGTTAGTGCTAGCTCTCGGCTCACGCCCTCTGGCAAGGTTGGCGGCAATAGCGTTTCTGGGTTGACGGGTTGCGCCGCCTCCACTAGCTTTTGCCGCTCATCAAATGGTAGCAACACCTCGCGTAGGGCTTTGGCCGCTTTAGTCATTTGGGCTAATTGGGAACGTGTGCTGCCGCGCGTCTCCTCGTCATCGCCATAGCCCTGCCAATCGCCAATCACCCACAGCAAGGCGTCGGCGGGGTGCTTTGTGCCGCGTTGACCGTGTACTTCGGCCTCAAAATCGGTTTCGCCAGCGGCGCGCACCACAGCTAAGCGCGGTTTGCCATGCTTGTTGCGCATGACAATCAGCTTGCCCACAATATCGGGATGCGCCATCATAATTTGACGGCGGCGCAACACCCGCTGCATATCATCTGGCGTGCGCACCTTAAACGTATCTTTCTTGCGCCAATCGGGGGCGAAATAAAGGCGGTCGTTAGTGAGGATGGTCTGCACCTCAGCCGCGCGGTTGGCATCGCCCCACCACATTTGCGCCAGCTCTTTAGCGCTGAAAAATTGACCGCCCTGCCCCTCTTGCTGCAAGCGTTCCCAAAGCGCTTTGGGGTCAAAGGGGCGCGTCTCCTTCCCCGCCTTCACCCGCCCCAACGCCCACGGACGTTTGGCAAAGGCGAATTCATGCGTGCTGCTAATTTGCGGCAATATCACCCGTTTGCCCCGCTGCCGCAGGCCTGTGCCCAAACTATGCCGCGCCGATGGGTCGCCATGTACCAGCATAATCTCCTCTGCACCCAGCGCATCGGCAATCGAGAGCAATTCGCTTTCGTCAGCATGGGCAGAAAGCGAGTAGGTATCCACTTCACAATTGACCGTGACCGACTTGCCATCGAGTTTAATTGTGGCGAAGTCGCCCGCTTGCCGCTCTTTGATGAGGCGCTGCATCGCCCGCCCCGGCGATTCCTCGTCCTGATAGCCGGTGAGCAGAATGGCGTTACGCGGGTCAGGCGCAAAATGACGGGCATACACCACCGACGCGCCGCCGGTCATCATGCCACTACTGGCGACAATGACGAGCGGTTCGCTACTGCGGGCGATTTCCTCGCGCATTTTGGCGCTGCGCACTGGACGCACCTT
The DNA here is from genome assembly GCA_015492875.1 of Anaerolineae bacterium. GTDB lineage: Bacteria > Chloroflexota > Anaerolineae > Aggregatilineales > Phototrophicaceae > S146-30. The sequence goes on from WGEI01000582.1 coordinate 2,771, forward strand.
CTCGCGGAAGAAAAGATGCTGCTCGCCAGCCATTTTGACCGTGCGCACGGGCAACAGGTCGGCAAAGGTGGCGTAGGCGTCGCATACCGAGCGCACCATACCATCGACATACACTGGCGCGTCGAACTGGTCGCGGTACGCCAAAATAATCTGCACAATTTCTTGAGAGCGCCCCAGCGCAAAGGCGGGGATGAGCACCTTGCCGCCGCGCTCTATCACCCGTTGCAATGTGGCGATGAGGCGTTTCTCTTCCGCAACGCGGTTGGCGTGCATCTTGCCGCCGTAAGTGCTTTCCAGCACCAGCGCATCGGCCTTCACATTGGGCAGTGTTGGCTGCACGACTGCCCGCTGGTCGCTCAGTGAAAGGTCGCCAGACATGACTAGCACACCCTCTTCGCTCTCGAATAGCAGCATGGCCGCGCCCGCAATGTGGCCACTGGGGTAGTAGGTCACCTGTACGCCATCGCCGAGATAAATCGGCTGATTGAACTCCACCGTTTGGAAGGCATCTAGCAAGCGTTGCGAGGCCACGTCGTCGAAGATGGGCAACTCGCCCTCTTGTTCGTGGCGGCTCTGCATAATGTGCTGGGCGTCTACCTGCAAAATGCGTGTCAGGGCGATGGTTGGCCGCGTGCCCATCACCGGCACATCGGGGTACTGCTCTAGCACCAACGGCAACGCGCCAGTATGGTCAGTATGGGCGTGAGTGACGAGGATGAAGTCTGGCCCGCCCGCCTCGCTAATGGGGTATAAATCGGGTAGCTGGTCATTCCGAATGCCGCGATTGGTGCGGGGGGAAATGCGGATGCCAGCGTCGATGAGAATAGTCTTACCGCCAATTTCCACCAGCGTACAACTCGCGCCGACCTCGTCCGCCCCTCCTAAAAACGTCAGTTTCATGCAATGCCTCTGGATATATTTCCGTCTGTTATCACCCTCCATTATAACTAGCCGAAGGCCAAAGGGGCTAGCACGGTTTTTCGTTTTTGCATTCGCCCAACGGGGTCAAGGGGCCGAGC
>WGEI01000583.1 GCA_015492875.1 Anaerolineae bacterium
CACGCCGCATCAAAGAAGCGACCTCAGCAGACCTTAACAAGGTCTTGGTGGGGATGCACCCCTTATTAACTCAAGTGCCGCCCGGCAACCGCCGCTCTACCAATAGCACCTTAGCGCCGAGACGGGCTGCTAGATGTGCTGCTGGCAACCCGCCCTGTCCCGCACCAATAACTGCAATGTTATAATCGGTCATCACCTAAACCGCCGTCGTTTCACCAGCGGATTTCGCCACTTTGCGCACATTACCCAAGCAGCATGACCCTTGCGGGTTACGGATGTCGCAGGCACATTGACCCACCTGTGTACCTACAGTAATGTCGTCGATGAGGACGGTATCAGTGCCGCTATGGGCGGCGGCGCGCACCTCTCCAACCGTATGTGAGAAGCAATAGCACACGGGCGTTTCGTCTGCCTCTGCCGCTTTTTGATAGACGGTGACGCGCACGTCATCTTGCCCGTAGGTCTGCACGCCGTCCTCATTGAAATAGACGACATCGCAATCGGCAGTTTTGCAAAAGTAATACTGTGTGCCCTCTTGAATCGTGCGCAGGCTTACACTCAACAGCGCCTTCACCGTTTGCGTATCAACCGCCTTGCCCTTTTGGCCACAAGCAGGGCAGGCGTTGGTTGTTGTAGTGGCGGGTGCGGCTTCAACATTGGGGACGCTACATGCGCCATCGCTACAGCTACTATCTCCGCTGGCCACAACGTCAGTTTCTTCAGGCTCATTATTGATTGGCGAACAGCAATCACTCATGGGAATTCTCCTCACTCACGCGGCTGATAAGGCCACAAACACAGTTTTCCATCACCACATCATCGGGCAATGAGGCGCCGCTATCACGAATGCGCCGCAACTCCTCACGGACGCGCTCTAGCTCGGCAATGCGCGCTTCCACTTCAGCGATTTGCGCCGCCAAAAGCTCCTGCACTTGGTCACAAGGTGGGATGCCCTCGTCGCGGTAGCGCAAAATGCGCCCAATCGCCTCTAAACTGATGCCTAGTTGCCGTGCCCCACGAATGAAACGCAACCGCTCAACATCGGTCTCATCATAAACGCGATAGCCATTGGGAGCGCGCCTAGCCGGTGGCAGAACGCCGCTGCGCTCGTAAAAACGAATCGTTTCTACTTGTACACCTGTCCGTTGACTGAGTTCGCGTATACGCATCATCTCGCCTTTTTCGTGATAAACAACGCTATCAGCCACATGATAAACCCTATAGTAACTACAATGTCAAGCGGCTGCTTGCCTCTCGGTTATGAATTGAGGCGTTAGTGGGCGGTTGTAATGTAGCGGTAGAACGTAATGAGCTGGTCACGGGCAAAAGGGTAAAAGCCATCTGGTGCGGTGGTGATGATGTGCTTGGGGACATAGTCCCATAAGAGGGCTTGCAATGTCACCTCATCATCGAGAATATGCCGTATCTCCTGCGGCTTCAGGCCAATCCGTGCCCCATATATCTCCATTGTTCGGCTTTCGCCATTGGGCAAAAGCTGCCTCCCCACAAAATCGCGCCAGCTACTCAAGACCGAATCAGGCATAAAGGGCAGCCACCCATCAGGCTCTACACTGAGTAACGAATGCCCTGTATTTGTCTCTATCTGCGGTAAATCATGCTCATCAAGATAAATAAGCGCCAAATGTAACCCGATGAACTGGTCTCGGATGGTTTTTCCCGGCCATGACCGCGCAAAGTAGGGATGTACTACCTCCACCGACCACCACTCATCAACTGCCAAATGGGTCACATACCCCAACAAAAACGCGAAGTGTTGGCCGTTTTGGGGCTGTGAGAGTTGGGGATACGCGGCCAACATCCGCCGCCATAGGCGCTCTTTAATCACCTCGTTGAAGCGATAGAAATGGGTCGCATCACGCCCAGCACCCGGCACGCGCGCATCCGGCGCGATATTGCCCAACAAAAACGCCGCGCTATGCTGCTCTAACAAACGCATGAGTATCGGCGGTATTTGTTCATCATGAAGTAATTGCTGGGCAACGACAAGATGACTAAAGGGCGTTGGCATAGCGTTCAAACCTTATATTTTGCGTCTGGCGAAGTGCCGCTTGTCATAGACTACATCAGATATGTTATGAGAATATGCATATATAATGACTTATCTTACAACGTTCCCTATCATCTTTCTATTGCTAGGGCGGTTATATCAGAAAAACATAAAAATTTTACGCGGCGACACCTTTTGGTTTCATATGGATATATAAATTGAATTAACCGGTGTTAAAATGAAATCATCGCAAGCGAAAAAGTATGGTGTAGAGGTGCTATGAGCCTATTACCTGTAACCAATTCTACTGCCCAACCAAAGGCGATAACATCGCCCAATTTGCGCTGGTTACGTCAAAATTGGCTGGAGCCGCGTTTAGTCGTAGTGACGGCGCTTGCCATCATTCTCGGCGTGATTGGCGAGCATAACGCATGGCCAGAAGCTATGCTGCAAGGTTTGAACATCATCGCCTATATTGCTGGTGGGTTCTTCGGCGCAAAGACCGCTTTCTCCAGCTTACTACAACGGGAGATTGATGTTGATTTGCTGATGATATTGGCGGCGCTAGGGGCGGCCAGCATCGGCGATTGGCGAGAAGGCGCGATATTGCTCTTCCTCTTCTCCCTCAGCAACGTATTGCAAGACTATGCCATTGGGCGTAGCCGCCGCGCCATTCAAGGCCTGCTCAAGCTCTATCCCGATAGCGCCCACGTGCGCCGTGATGGTGTCGTCCTAGAAGTTGGGCTGGAGCAAATTCACGTTGGCGATATTGTGCTGATTGAACCCGGCGAGCGCATCCCCGTTGATGGCATCGTCGTCGAGGGGCGTTCTGCCGTCGATGAATCGCCCATCACTGGCGAATCTATCCCTGTCGATAAATCCGTCGGCGATCGCGTCTTTGCTGGTTCGCTCAATAAACAAGGCATCCTTGATATTAAAGCCACGAAAGCCGCCAACGATACCACTTTGGCGCGGATTATCCAGCTGGTGGAAGAGGCGCAAGAGAGCAAAGCACCAACCGAGCGTTTTCTAGAGCGTTTTGAACAGCGCTATGCCTTGTTCATCATTGTCGCTGTCGCGCTATTTATCGTCATCCCGCCCGCGCTAGGCCTCGCTGATTTTGAGAGCAATTTTTATCGTGCAATGGTGCTGATGACCGTCGCTTCTCCCTGCGCGTTGGTGATTAGCGTGCCCGCCGCCTTCATTTCAGCGATTGCATCCGCCGCCCGTGATGGCGTGCTGTTCAAAGGTGGCGCTTATCTGGAAGCATTGGCATCGACTAAAGTTATCGCCTTTGATAAGACTGGCACGCTCACACAAGGGCAACCTGCCGTCACCGATGTCATCTCTTGTTGCGAAATGGGCGAAGACACTTTGCTCGCGGTAGCGGCAGCAGTAGAAGCGCGCTCAGAGCATCCGCTAGCGCAAGCCATCGTACAGGCGGCTGAAGCGCGTGGCCTAACTTTGGGCGATGTGAGCGACTTTGACGCCGTGCCGGGGCAGGGCATCACCGCCCGCGTCGATGGTGAGTTTGTCCGACTCGGCAGCATTCGCTTTTTACAGGCGCATAATGCCATGCCAGCGCACCTACGCGATGATTATGAGCGGCTAGAAGGTCAAGGGAAAACCGTGATTGGTGTTGTGCGCAGTGGCGAGTGTGCCCGCTGTGGTGGTTGCGAAGCCGCTGATGAATCGGCGGATTGGATGGGGATTATCGCCCTCGCCGACCAAATTCGGCCAGAAGCGCCACAAGTCATCGCCCAACTTCGCCAACTGGGGATTGAATCCGCCATGCTCACGGGGGATAACCCGCGCGTCGCCCGAACAATTGCCGGGCAAGTTGGCATTACCCGCGTTTATGCTAGTTTGATGCCCGAAGAGAAAGTGTCCACCGTTCAGCAACTGCGCCAAGAAGTTGGTGCAGTGGCGATGGTTGGCGATGGCGTCAACGATGCGCCCGCGCTGGCGATGGCGGATGTGGGGATTGCTATGGGGGCGGCGGGCACGGATGTCGCCCTAGAAACCGCCGACCTCGTGCTGATGGGCGATAGCCTGCCGGGTCTGCTCTCCGCCATCACCTTGAGC
>WGEI01000584.1 GCA_015492875.1 Anaerolineae bacterium
GACATCATCGGGCAGGGGATGCAAACGCTGAATGTCGATACGTTGACGCTCTCATATCTCTCTGGTTCGGGCGGGCCACTCGGCAGCAGCCTGTCGTTCGCCCGTTGGCAATAGGGAAGATCAAAGGTGGGGCTAGCCCAACCCCACCGCTTTGCTACCTGCGTCATTTTACTGCGAAAAGGCTTAGGAAACGCGCGTGACGTACTCGCCGGTTGTGGTATTCACGCGGATAACGTCGCCAACATTGACGAACAGCGGCACTTGCACCTCAAGGCCGGTTTCCGTTTTGACCTTTTTGGTGGGGGCGTTGGCGGTATCGCCCTGCACTGCCGCCTCAGATTCTACCACTTCAAAGTCGATGGTGGTCGGCAGTTCATAGTCGATAATCTCGCCCTCATAGCTGACGAGTTTTAGCTCCAAGCCCTCTTTGAGATAAAGCGCATCATCGCCAAAGATGTCGCTGCGCATTTGCGGCTGTTCATAGGTGCTCATATCCATGAAGGTATAAAACTCACCATCGGGATAGAGGAACTGCACAGTACGCCCCTCAAGGCGAATATCTTGCACGCGCTCGCCGGAGTTGAAAGTCATTTCGGTTGTCGAGCCGCTGCGCAGGTTGCGTACGGTCACGCGGATGGTGGCCTTGCCGCGCCCTGGCTTATTATGGCTGTACTTCAATACTTTGTATAGCTGGCCATCAATAGTGAAGGTTGTGCCTCTACGAAGTTGATTGACATCAATCATGTTATCTACAATCCTATAGTCTCGACATCAAGTCATCGAATGCGTATATCGCATAGGCGGCTGTATACCGCGTTATAGACTACGCAAGCTATTGTTATTGTTGTTGCCCATTGGCAAACTGTTGAGGAACTCCTCGTTACTTTCGGTTTGGCGGAATTGTTGCAAGAGCTGTTCTGTTGCGCCAATTTCGCCCAAATCTGGCTGTTCGGCCAAATGTGCCCACATGCGCCGCATGACATACACGCGCTGGAGGATATCTGGCCCCAGCAAAAGCTCTTCACGGCGGGTGGATGATTGCTCAATATCGAAGGCGGGGAAGACGCGGCGCTGCTGGAGTTTGCGGCTCAGATGCAGTTCCATGTTGCCCGTCCCTTTGAACTCTTCATAAATCACGTCGTCCATTTTGCTGCCAGTATTGACTAAGCAGGTGGCGACGATAGTTAAACTGCCGCCCTCTTCGACGTTGCGCGCCGCGCCAAAAATGCGCTTTGGTGGATGGACGGCGGAAGGGTCTAGGCCACCGGAAAGGGTGCGACCACTGGTGGGGACGACGAGGTTATAGGCACGCGCTAGACGGGTGATACTATCGAGCATGATGACGACGTGCCGTCCGATTTCTACGAGGCGTTTGGCACGCTCTAGCACCATTTCCGCCACGCGCACATGGTTTTGCACCGGGTCATCGAAGGTCGAGGCGATGACTTCGGCATCTACCGAACGGTCCATATCCGTAACTTCTTCCGGGCGCTCGCCAATCAGCGCAATCATCAGGTGAACATCGGGATAGTTTTGGCTGATAGCGTTGGCGATGTCCTTCAGCACAGTGGTTTTACCAGCTTTTGGTGGGGAGACAATCAGGCCACGCTGCCCCTTGCCAATCGGCGCAATCAGGTTGAGTAAGCGCGTAGAGATGATGCGCGGACTGGTCTCTAAGTTAAAGCGTTCGTTGGGGAAAATGGGGGTCAGCTGTTCGAAGCGGGGGCGGTGTTTAGCCTCTTCAGGATTTTGGCCGTTGACCGCATCTACCCGCAACAGGCCATAGTATTTTTCGTTATCTTTGGGCGGGCGAACTTGCCCGATGACCATATCCCCGGTGCGTAAGTTGAAGCGGCGGATTTGCGTTTGGCTGACGTAAATATCATTGGGGCCGGGGATGTAACCTTCGGCGCGTAAAAAGCCAATTCCATCATCAACAATTTCTAAAATGCCGCCACGTAATTTATGGCCGCGCCGCTCAGCTTCGCTTCTCAATAGGCCTAATATGAGGTCTTGCTTCTTGAGGCGGCTATAGCGCGGCACATTAGCATCGCGCGCCATGGCACGCAATTCGTCTAATGTTTTGGTTTCAAGTTGGGCTATGTCCATAAGAACTCCGCAGGCAGCCGAACATTCAGGCTGCGCTCCTTTCATAACTGACTTTATTGACTAAAAAGGTGTTGATTGCTCTCATCATGAGTTCCTGACGAGCACTGATACACAAGTTTTCACGCTGCGGGCATCATCGCGCAAAACCCTATGCTGGTTTATAAGGTCGTTGAGGCAGGCCAAATGATTGAATATCCCATCATATTCGGCATAATCGAACGCCCGAATCACGGCGTGATTGCCAATACGAGCATTACAATTTGAGATACGCCCGGGAAATTGGCGCTGATTAGCGTTCTGGAAGGTTACAAATAGTGACCGTCGCTCACAATATAGCATAGAACTGAAATCAGGTCAAAGGTTTTCCCTGTTAAGGAGTGATAAAAATTCGCAATTGTGTGTATATCTATGACAGGGATTGGCTTTTTGGTTATTGTATCATGATGGCGCTTCGTCAATTATAATTGATGGTGACTAACGCCTGTATGGGGAAACAGAACAGGATCATTTTATGCCTGATGAACCAACGGATTATGATTATAAAGAGTTGTTGCGCAACGAAGGGCTGAACCGCTTCGATACGGCGCGCTCTCGCGCATTTTGGCGGGAGATGATTAACTTGCTACGCGGGAAATCAGCAGAGCTGCTCAGCTTTGAAGATATTCGCACCCGTTTGCGCTTGCGGCAGGAAAGTTATAAGGGCTTGCAGGAAGTGCCGCTGGATAAAATTGTCGGCAGTGTGGGGCGCTACCGCGATTTTACCCGCGACTTCTTGCCCAAGAAGAACGAGATGAAAGACCGCTGGAGCCGCGTTTATGCCGAAGCGTCGGGCTTTCAGGGCTTGCCGCCCATTGAGCTTTACAAAATTGGCGATGCCTATTTCGTGCGGGATGGTAATCATCGCGTTTCGGTGGCGCGTCAACTGGGGGCGAAGACGATTGAAGCCCATGTGACAGAATTGCCGACACGGGTAGAATTCACCCCGGGGATGTCTCAAGAGGAGATTGACCTAGCCGCTGCGTATGCCGCGTTTTTAGAGGAAACTGGCCTCGATGAAACCCGCCCGCACCATGTCTCTATCCGCCTTTCTGAGCCATCGCGGTATAATGATTTGCTCGGCCATGTGTATTTGCACCAGCGGATTATGGAGCTGCAAGAGGGGCGAGAGGTTTTGTTGAAAGAGGCGGCGGCTAACTGGTACGATAGTGTGTATCGCCCCGCGATTACGCTCATTCGCAAGCACCATATCATGGAGAATATCGACGACCGCACCGAAGGCGACTTGTATCTGTGGTTAGTAGACCACCTGCGCGAGGTGCGGGAGAAATATGGCGAAGAGGCCAAAACGCGCAAGTTCAGCGATGCGCTTGTTGATTTTTTGCACCAGCATGGTTTACCCATCCCGCGCGACCTCTTCACGGAACGTGATGACGCTGTTTCGATTACCGATACTCAAGCGATGGAAATGCTGAAAGATGAAGGGGATGACGACGAAAACTAAGCTCATTGTTGATACCGATACCGGCATTGATGACGCGCAGGCGTTGATGATGGCGCTCGCTCACCCACAGGCCGAGATTGCCGCCATTACGATGGTGAGCGGCAATGTTCATGTAGACCTTGTGACGGGGAACGTCGCCCGTGTGCTAGATGTTTGCGAGGCCGATGTGCCCTTTTATCGTGGGATGGCTGGCCCCCTTATCGGCGACCATGTAGATGCGGCAGACATTCATGAGAACGATGGGCTGGGAAATAGCGGCTATCCGCCATCTTCGCGCCGTCCAGAAGAAGAACATGCGGTTCAGGCGATTTTGCGCCTGTGCAATGCCGCGCCACAGGCCTATACGCTGGTGGCGCTTGGCCCTTTGACGAACATTGCGCTGGCCGTGCGCCTAGACCCGCAGTTGCCCCAAAGAGTCAAGCGCTTGGTGGTCATGGGCGGCACGGTAGACGCTCGCGGCAATATCACGTTGGCAGCAGAGTATAACTTTTATGCAGACCCAGAAGCGGCGCATATTGTCCTCAGCAGCTTCCCCAAAACGACGCTAATTAGCTGGGAAGCGACGATTGAGCATATGGCAGAGTGGGATTGGTATCATCGCTGGGCGGAAACAGATACACCGCGCGGGCGTTTTAACCGCGCGATTAGCCGCAATTATGTGGAAATGGCCAAAACCCGCTTCCGCGCTAAAGGCTACTTTTTGCCCGACCCGCTGGCGATGGCTGTTGCTTTAGAGCCGTCGTTAGTGCTGGAGGCGGAAGAGCGCTGGGCGACAATTGAGCTGCGGGGCGAACACACGCGCGGGCAAATGGTGGTCAACTATCCCGACTATACTGGCAAGCATGCGCAATACCGCAATAACGTTGAGATTATTCGCCGCGTTGAGATGGACGGCTTTCTCAAGCTGCTAGAGCGAGCTGTCACAGGGTGAGCCTAGCGGAAATACTGGTACAGAGCCTCTGCTGCGAGGCGATGCGCATATATATTAGGATGGGCATCATAGCGGTTGACAACGAGGTTTGCCGGGTCTTCATTGGCCAGCACATCGAACATATCAATCACTGTCACACCTTGTGATGTGAAGAAATCACTGACGCGTTGTAGTGCAGGCTGTGTGCGATTGGGTGTGATTAGGTTGTTCCACAGCAATACAACAAACTCGATATTTCTATCTTGTGCCCAACGCAGCATTTGGGCTAAGTCTGCCTCATGCCGCGCCCAAATGGCATCATCCATATAACCTTGAACGACGGTTTGTAGATAAGGTGTGCTGTAGTCTCCTACGCCAGCTTGGTAAATATGCCAATAAAAGAAGCTGACGGTGAAAAAGCGCCTTTCTAGCCAGCTAATACTGGGGGGGGGGAATTGCACCTGAACGGGATTTGTTGGCAACGCATACGCTATGTCATTCCATACATAAGATAGAATAATGACATCTGGCACGATGGGGTATGTGGTCATTCCGATGAGCTGGGCATCGCTATTCCAACCCGGTTGGGCAGCGATATTAACCCGATATTGGTCTGTTTCCTCATTCAACATTTGTACCAATACATGAGGAAATGTATCTTCGATATAATTGATTCCGTGCCCGGCTGCAAAAGAATCGCCGACGATTAAAATATGTGTTTTGGTCTCATCCGCATCAGGTTCGTTGTCACGATACCCAAGACTGTTGATAGGTTGCCAATATAGCTCTAACCAAGCACGGTGCATGGCAGTGAAAGCATAGGCGTCGGACTGCACCATAGTTAAGCGCATCACCCCTTCAATGAGCAAAAAGGCGAATAGGAATGTGCTCACCCCAATAATGATGCCTATACAACGTGAGTGCTCCTCCCCTTGCAAGCGTTGGCGCGCCTCTACCCTATTCCAGCTATAAATCCCCCATTGCATAAATAGCCAAAGCATAAACAGGATAAATGTTGTTGCCGAAGCACTCAGCCACTTACCAGCGAACGGGTTATAGTAAGCATAGAAGACCAGCCAACCCCCGAAAAATAATATCAACCCACTTAAATAGTACAATTGCCGTTTACGAAAGCGCTGCAATACTTCTAACCCACTGGTGCGGGTATTGGAGAAATAACTAGCGAGAGACCAGACGCCAACGATGAAAATCCACAATATATTTGACGAATCACCCTCTGTTATCCATGCGTAAATACCGCAAATTATCGCGATGATGGGAAGTAACAAACGACGCATATATCCTAAACTCCTGTTGGGTTTTATGCCAATATAGCAAAAGGGGATAGCCTAAGCCATCCCCTAATTACTCCCGCTGAGGTGAGTATTAGAACCCGCCTTTGCCGCCGTCTCCGCCACCGCCATCACCGCCAGTTGCGGGTGCACTTGTGTTGGTCGCTTGCGGGTTCAGGCCAAAGTGGAACACAACGACATAGCCGCCGGTTGTCGCCATATTGGATGAGCGCATTTGCAGGTTCACCACACTGCCGATTAATGATTCTGGCGTGCCTAGTATGAGCATGGCATCCAATGGCCCCCCTGCGAGCCGCGCAGTAGCATCACGGGCGATGTAGTACGAATTGCTTAAATCGGCACTATTACCCCAGCACGTGTTGCGGTCACCAGCATTGTCGCAGGTAAAATAGAGTCCATTACTGTCCTGTACAAAATTACCCTCGCTATCGACAACCGCGATGAACGGGTCAAAATCGTTGGTTAGCGCAATCTGATACACTGAGAAATCTACGCCACTCATTGCTGGCGATATTTGATAGGCGACCGTATCGCCATTAGTATCTTGTGGCGAGAGTTCTAGCCCCTCTAGGAAGATGACAACTTCGCCGGGTTGGTTATTCGCGCTCGCCACGAAGAATATCACAGAGCTATTTTGGTCAAGGTTATTGGTCATCACGGCTTGTGCATTGGACGGCGAGCCAGCTACGACGTCAGTTGTTGGCAAATTTGCGTTATAGGTGGCGGCTTCGGCGCTGTTATCTACGCAGCGTATTGTGCCATCGGCATCCATAGCGGCGAGGTAAGGGTCAAAGCCGTTGACGCCCAACGCTGTCACTAAGAAGTTTGCACCCGGCGCAGCATCACGGATGATGAACGTGGTCACGTTGGGGAATACGCGCCCATCGTCACAGGTGAGCGTCGCCCAACCATCGACCACTTCAACGCTACCGCCGACTGCACCCGTTGCGCCTGTTGTGCCGCCTGTGCCACCTGTACCGCCTGTTGTGCCGCCTGTGCCGCCACCGGGGAGTGGGGCTGGTGTGGGTTGGCTGGGCGGTTGGACGGGTGGGCTAGATGGCTGTTTATCGGCGATGCCTGCATGGAAGACGACGACATAATCGCCAAAAGTCTCCATGCTGGATGAGCGCATCAAGAAATTGATGTATTGGCCAGCGAACTCTGGCGATAATGGGAAGGTCAGCATCGCATCGAGTGGGCCGCCGGGCAGTTGGCGATTGCCGCTGCGGGTGATATAGCTGCTCGATAAATCTGACGATTGGCCAAAGCAGGCGTTCGGGTTGCCGGCATCATCGCAGGCGATATAACTGCCATCATCGAGTTGAACAAAGTTGTATTCACTGTCTACCGTGGCTATAAGTGGGTCAAAGACGTTGGTGACAGAAATTTGGTAGACCGTTAACGGTACGCCAGAGGCCACCATGCCCGGCGTAATCTGAATGGTGAACGGGTCGCCGATATTATCTGCCTGTGTGAGCGCCATGCCCTCTAGCAAGACGATGAACTCGCCACCTTGATCTTCATAACCGCCGACGATAATGGTGACATCGGCGAAGGGTTGGCCAGAATTATTGCTGAAGGTGATTTGGGCGTTGGTGGCAGAGCCAGCAATGTAGCCTGTTGTGGGCAGGCTGGCGGTGTATGAGGCAACCTCAGGAGTATCATCGGTACACAGGCCGTTGCCGCTGGCGTCGACGACGGCCAGCACCGGGTCAAAGCCGTTGATACCCATGGCGGTAGCGGTATAGGTGAAGCCAGTGCGCATTTGCACCACAGTAATCGGTATCCCATTGGTGATGGTACGGCCATTGTCACAGTTGACAGTAACGCCTAAAGGCTCTTGCGCTGTGACACCATACCCCAGCATCAAAATAATGAGCAATATAGGTAAGTAACGAAAATATCTCATCACTGTCCCCTTTTATAGTGTGCGATACATTAATTATAAGCAGAGTAGGATTTTATGTGTGAGGTGGAGCGCCACAGTGAATGACGCCCCACCTACGGCTTACTGATGTACAGGCTACGGTGTGGCGATAACGGCGTGATAGGCCAGATTATAGTAAGCCGATTGGTTCAGCTGGTTGTTGATGAAGAAATAGTAGGTTTTGTTCAAATCGCTGGGCGAAGGAACAAAACGGATGACGGCGTCTGTGCCGCTGCCATTGGCGATGGATTGCCGTTGGCGGATGAACGAGCCGTTCATATTGTAAGATTGCCCCCAGCAAGTGACCGCACTAGCATCATCGCACTCGACCGTCTGCCCTGTGCCGTCTACAACGGGGGCGAGTTGATCATCAACGAGACGCAGGAAGGCGTCAAATGTACCACCACCGGCATCAATGGCATAGGTGGTGACCGAAGCGAGGTTATCGGTCACGGTAAAGCCTTCATAGGTGCTTAGATTAGCGTTGAAGTCAAAGTACATATCGTTGATGACCAATAGGAATTCGCCATCACGGCCAGCGTAATCGCCGATGATGATGGAAAGCCGCACTGCTTGGTTGGTATTGTTAGTATAGGCATAGAGCGCATTGGTTGATGAGGACGGAATGCTGCCAGTGGTGGGCAAATTGGCCTCATAGTCGGAGGCAATGGGTTCATCATCAACGCAAATGATGTTGCCACTAGGCTCTGCGATGACCATCACAGGGTCAAAACCGTTGATGCCAAGCGCATAGATGTTGCGCGTTTCGTTGGGCTTGAGCTGTGTGATGAATTCTACCCCATTTTGGAGCGTCACGCCGTTGCTACAGCTAATGCTAATGCCATGCTGACCGCCGCTGGGCGGGTTATTGGAAACGACGCCCCCATTGTTATTGCCGCCGCCGTTGTTGTTAGGCGGTGGCGGGTTGTTCTGGTTGCCGTTATTGGGCACAAATTGCTGTTGCCCGCCCTCAGCAAAGCCCATATGGAGCGCAATCATATATGGTCCATCGTTATTGTTCACGCTCATAAAGCGGAAGACCATCTGGTTACCCATAGTGCCGTTGATGTCTATTTGCGCTGGGGCATACTGCAATGCGGCATCTAAGGTATCGCCCGCCACGATATTGCCGCTGCTATCCGCCACATAGAAACCCGATAATGAGCCGAGATTGGAGCAGGTTGTCGGCGAGCTATCGTCGCATTCGCCAATCAGCGTTTGCGAGGTATCCACCGCGCGGATAAACGGGTCCATATTGTCGGTGACGCCAATTTGATAGGCGGTTATTGGAATTGGGCTGCTGACAATCCGCTCATCGAGCGTTATCCCTAGCGCTTGATAGCGCATCGCGGGTTGGGGATTAGCGCTGACTGCGGTGGTGTCTAGGCCGTCAATCAAAAGCAGGAATTGGCCATAACGCTGCTGGTAATCGGCGATGAAAATATCCACACTCGCCGAGCTACCCGTTGAATTGGTGTAGATAACTTGAGCGCTGGTTGTCTGCTCATCGACCTGTGCTGTGGTGGGGAGATTGGTGCGTATCCCGGTTGAGGTGGGTTTGTCATCGTTGCAGAATGTACCCTGTGGTGTGACGACGCCGACTACAGGGTCGAAGCCGTCGATGCCCAAAACTGTAATGCCGATGGTGTCGCCATTGGCAACAGGGGCGAGGGTGAGCAACACTGCGTTGTTGAGTATTGTGCCGTCGCCACAGTCCAAAGACGCCTGTGCCGAGACGCCGATAGTCGGCATCACGAGCAGAATCACTAGTCCGAATAGTATGAAGAATTTGTGTGAGATATTTCTTAGCATACATAACCCCCTAAAAGTTGGTGTTGTAGATAAGGTCTGTCTATCTTCAGTATAGAGCTATGTTGTTCTTTTGCAGCCGCAAATCTGGAAAAAAGTCATAAAAATTTCTCAATACTAAAGCGCACTTAGCGAATTAGAGGATTTTGGGGTATTGGGTGGGCTTTGGCTATGGCAACGAGTATGTTTATAAATGCTCTATGTTGATGTGCTCTATGGTTAAGGACTGTGCCTGTTCAAGGGGCACAAGGCCAAAACGAAAGCGCCCTTGCGGCGTCACTATGGCGTATTGGTTATCCATCCACGCGACGAACCCTAACGCCCCGCGAACGCGCACTTCAGCATCAAGGACGGTTTGGCCATCAACAGCGAAGGTAGCGCGTTGCGGCAGCCATGTTATGGTGTAAGTGTGCGCTTCGGCCAGATAGTGGGGCGGTAAAAGCGCCTCATGTACCCCTAGCGCCCGCTGGCCAATCAGCCACAAACGGCGATAGAGCCGCTTTGTGCGCATCAACAAGACGCCTAAGGGGGCGAAGGGTAATAGGCTATAGAATAACGGGCGGCGGGCGTCAAAAGTGGCCGCCTTCCAGCCATAGCCGGGTACATCTAGCGCCAGCGGCATATCGCTGGGCGGGGCGGCGAAGAAGAACCACACGGCAGCGGGCAAACGCCAACCGCGCTCATTGGGGGCGAAGGGGTGATTCCAGAAGCCGAAGCCGGCTGTGCCGCGCAGGCTCTCTGCGCTGGCGCTGGCATGGGCGCGCAAGTGCAGTCTCAGCGGTGGCCGATGGCGAAAATCACGGGCGCGGCTGTAGTCGCTAATTTGGGCGTTGTGGTAGGTTTCGCCCTTCAGCGGTGGTAAGGAGAGCTGGGCGCTGTGTGCATTGCACTGCACTTTGCCGCTGCCCGCTTCGGTGATGATGGCGTTAGGAATGGGATATGGTGCTTGCATGACGGCTTTCTCGTGGTGAGAGCATATCGATAATCGGTGAGCGCCTAGTCAGCCGAGATGCTCTCGTCGGCAGTGGTGGGCTGTACCGGCGTAGATATAGTGTAGAGGATGGCGTTTTGTGCTGCAAACGACGCCCCGCCTAGATACTTTGCCCGAATGGCCCCGAAAAAGATTGACACCCTGTTGAGAATACCGGTATACTGAATATGATTGTGAATAAAATCACAAAATGTGATGAAGCGGGTACGGTACGAGAGGGTACTTCATGAAGCACATAGTGTTTCTGGCGTATGGCACACGGGGCGATGTTCAACCCTATGTGACGCTGGGGCTGGCGTTACAAGCGCGGGGCTATCGTGTGAGCATCGCAGCTAGCGAAGTTTTTGCCTCGTGGGTTGATGAACTGGGATTAGATTTCCTCCCGCTCAGTTTCGATATTATCCAGATGATGCACACCGAAGACGCGAAAAAGTGGGCATCCTATGGCAGTAAGCCGCTATTGGGCTTGCGCTGGGCGAAGCGGCTGGCCGCTAAATACGCCTCTGTGAGCGCGCTAGAGCTAATCAACTACGCCCGCGATGCTGATTTGGCCATCAGTAGCGTGACGGCCATCCCCTTTGGCGATTGCGCCGCAGAGCGCTATGGCGTCAAACATATGGCCGCCATTCTCTTCCCCATTGCGCCCACTGGCGACCCGCGCGCGGTGGCTGTGCCCTTCCGCCCCAAGACCTATAGCCGCCTCAACTGGTTTTCATGTTGGATTAGCGAGTGGATTTTATGGTGGATGTCGAAGGATGTTCTCAAGACTATCCGCGCCGAAATTGGCCTGCCACCAATAAACCGCCAAACGCTCGTCAGCCGTCTGCGGCAAATTCCCACCATTCACGGCATTAGCGAGCATGTTGTGCCACGCCCGAAGGATTGGCCGCCGCATGTGCACAACACGGGCTACTGGTTTTTAGATGAAAACGGCTGGACGCCGCCGCAGGATTTGCTCGATTTCCTCGATGCGGACGCGCCGCCAATTTATGTTGGCTTTGGCAGCATGAGCAGTGCCCACGACCCGAAAGAGATAACGCGCATTATTGTGCGGGCGCTGGAGCAAACGGGGCAGCGCGGCGTGTTGTTAGGCGGTTGGGCTGGTTTGGGAGAGGATATTCCCCTGCCGCCGACGGTCTATCGCGTAGATAGCGCGCCTCATAGCTGGTTGTTCCCGCGTATGGCCGCGATTGTGCATCATGGCGGGGCGGGCACAACTGCCGCTGGGTTACGCGCGGGTAGGCCGAATATCGTTGTGCCGCATCTGGGCGACCAGCCTTTTTGGGGGCGGCGGGTGTATGAGCTGGGCGTTGGGACAAAGCCGATTTTCATCGATAAGCTCAATGTTAAGCGGTTGGCCAAAGCCATTCAACAGGCGGTCAGCGATACGGCCATGCAAGCGCGGGCGGCGCAACTGGGCGAACAGATACGCCGCGAGAACGGCGTGCAAGTTGCGGTGGATATTATCGAGCGCTATTTGGCGGGTTGAGGTGGGCGGCCTTTTATGGCGGCGCGCAGGGCGTCCTCATAGGCATCGGCCACGTGCTGCGGGTCATAGTGCTTTTCGGCATAGGCGCGGGCGTTGCGGCTGCATTGTTCGCGCAGGGTTTCATCGTCTAGCAGGCGGGTGATGGCGCTGATGAGGCCTTGTGTATCGCCGAATGGCACAGTGAAGCCCCCGCCGCTCTCTGCGATGACTTGTGTCGTGATGCCCTCGATGGCGATGGCGACAGGCGTACCGCTGGCCAGCGCCTCATACACTTTGGCCTGTAAAAACTTGCGGTTCAAGTCGTGGTTGCGGATTGCCCAAAACGTGAGGTAAGAGGCGTTCCACGCGAGGGGCATCTCTTCATGCTCAAGCCAATCAATCCAACGTGCCCGCGATAGCTGTGGCGTTTGTAGCCGCTCTTGCACATATGTGCGCTGTACGCCCGTGCCGATGAACACAAAGCGCACATCTTCACGGCGATTGAAATGAGCCGCCACATCGAGCATGACCTCAAAATCCATATGCGTGCCAAATGTGCCGATAAATGTCACGAGGCGCTCTTGTGGGAGGCCGTATTTTTGGCGAAATGCGGTTGTATCTAACCCCGGGCGAAAGCGCTCTAGGTCTACGGCGTTATAGATAACTCGCCCATCGGCCACTTTCCCCAGCCGCGCCTCGACGCTCTCCAGCAGGGGCGGGTGCAAGGCGGTGATGACGGCAGCACCGCGTTGGGTGCGGTTGACCAATGCCCGAAATAGGCGATAGACGGGATGGCGCTCGTGTAATACGCCAACCGTGAGCAAGTGCTCTGGCCAAAAATCGGAGATATTGACCACATAAGGGATGCGCTTCAAGCGGCATAAGAACCAGCCGGCCAGCGCGGTGAATACGGGTTGCCCTTCAATCAAGGCGACATCCGCGCGCGGCACACCCAGCCCACGCAGCGCCAGCATCATCATCGCGGAGAGCTGTGAGGGCAAGCGGCGGCTGATTTTGGGGCTTGGCGTCGCCCAGAGCCAGCAACGGATGACGTGCATCCCGTCGATTTCTTCCACATGCACCAAACGGCGGCGATAGCGCGGATGAATGCGCCCCTGTGGGTAGTGGGGCATGGGGGCGAGTACGGTCACTTGGTGGCCGCGCGCCGCCAATAGGCGCGCCAAACGGGTGAGGCGCACTGCTGCCGCGCCAGAATCTGGATGAAAATAGTGGGTAACTAGCAGAATGCGCATCGCTCGCCTCTTCGCTAGCGCTTCAGCATTTGCGATTGGCGCGGATGGGGCTTGTTGGTGTAATCGTCGATGAAGTCGAAGCGGTGGCTAATCTCGGCATAGCGCGCCTTGAAGTGGCGGACAGCGGCTTCATCCTCTAAGTCCAACCGCATATCATAGGCATCTTCGCCGTTATCGTGGTAATAGCTGGGTTTAATCATGACTTTGCGGAAGCCATATTTAAGGTAGAGGTTTTGGGCGATTGTGTTGCTCATGCGCACTTCTAGCACGACATAAGCTGCATGAAGTGCGATTGACTTTTGCACCATTGCGGCCAGTAGTAGCGCCCCATATCCCCGCCCGCGATGTTTGGGATGGGTGGCGATAGTGCTGATATGCGCTTCATCGGCAATGCTCCATAGTCCGCCATAGCCCACAATGTGCCGCTGTACTTGTATGGTGCTTGCGCCCTGCATACGGTGTAATAGCCCGCGTAGCCCGCTGGCGTTGTCGGCGCGGGTTTCTTCTAGCACGGTCATATAGCTATAGGGCGCTTCCCCCACTTCATAGCGGTAGGATTGCTCTGACCATGGCATGGAAAAAGATTGGCGGTCTATTTTCGCAACTTCTGGTACATCATCGAGGCGCATATAGCGCAAAGTCAACGTCATGCTATCCTCATGTTCAAGCTGATTGAATGACTGACGATAGGTTAATCGCTACTGGCTTCGGCGGGGCTATCGCCCGCTGTTTCGTTATTTGTGGCCGTCGCTTGGCCAGATTTGAGGTAAATGGGCATCACGGCATCGGCCTTAAAGTGCTCTGGCGCTGTGTTTTGCAAGCGTTCCCAAGCGACCTGCGCCAGAAAGCCCGCCCGCCGCAGACGGAAGGCGGCTGGCATAAGTTCTATCGGCACATCGCGGGCTTGTGCTGCCTCGAACTGGCGATAGCCCTCATCGTTGATTTCGCCACTCAAATAAGCGGGGGCATCAATACTATTGAATAGCTCTTCCCATTCCATAATGCGCGGTTCGGCACGGTTAACCCACGCGCGCTTGCTCCAACGGTAGGTGGCAGCGATAACGCGCCCGCGCCCAGCGAGAACGGTGGTGATGAGGCCATAGCGCGATTGTAACGAGGGTTGCGCCGCTGCTAGCGCGTCCAATGTCGTCACGCCAACTAAGGGCAAGCGGTGGGCGGCGGCTAAGCCTTTGGCCATCGAGACGCCTATCCGCACCCCTGTATATGAGCCGGGCCCGATTGCCACGCCCAGCGCGGCGATGTCGTGGATAGGGGTTTGGGCGCGCGTCAAAAGCGCTTG
The DNA here is from genome assembly GCA_015492875.1 of Anaerolineae bacterium. Taxonomy (GTDB): domain Bacteria; phylum Chloroflexota; class Anaerolineae; order Aggregatilineales; family Phototrophicaceae; genus S146-30. The sequence continues at coordinate 14,582 of WGEI01000584.1, forward strand.
AATGGCTGGCGCTAATTGAACGCTGTGCGTTGTGCCGGCCTGCCAAGTCATCTCGGCCAGTAGCTGACAGCCATCATAGAGCGCGATGCTGAGTAAACGGGTTGCGGTATCAATTGCCAGTAGCATGGTCATCCCCTGCTTGGGCTATCGTCAAACGCCAAAAGTGGCTTCTTTGAACTGGTTAAGGAGCTGTTGATAACGCGCGCCATCGGCTTCGAGCAGGAAGCTGCGGCGGGTGGGTTCTAAAATGTTGAATTCAATCCAGAGCTTATCTTTGGGCAAAGCGCCCTCGATGCGCTCTGGCCATTCGATGATGAGCACGCCATGACGCGCTAATATATCATCGAAGCCAATTGTCTCTAAATCTGCTACGCCCTGTAAGCGATAACAATCAATATGAATTAAGCGTAAATTATCTTTTTCGCGGCGGTGCTCATGAACAAGGTTGAATGTAGGGCTGGTGACGGGGGCGATTGCGCCCCAACCGCGCCCAATACCGGCGGTGAACACTGTTTTACCCGCGCCCATATCTCCCGCCAGACAAATGACATCGCCAGCCTGTAGCAACGCCCCCAAGCGTGCGCCGATGCGTTGGGTTTGCTCAACGCTGTGGCTGATAATATCGAGTTCGTTATCGCGCAGGATAGGCACTAACTGCTCCTGAGTGTATTTTCGTCTATGTACTGAAACCTGTCAAAAGCATTATACAACGGCACTAAATAAGGAAAAAGGGGCGCAAAATAGCCCTTTTGGCCTGCGTTTATGTCCTACGAAAGTAAGAATATCGTTTAGGTGGGGCGAATTCCGTGAAAATTCAGAAATGTTAAGGTAAAACTATAGGGAAGATGTGTGATAATGATTCATATAATCCAAAAAGTTTGTATTGTGTGGGCGAATTTTTATAAAATCCGATAAAAGCTACTAATCAGTTTAGCCGCTGGTGGATAGCGCCGAAATCATTCATTTCATTGCACCCATAGTTTTCGGGGTAAGACCATGTTTGGCAGTAGAGATAGTATTCGTCAAAGACTGCTCATCATCATCACCTTAATCAGTACCGTTATGCTGATTGTTGTGTCGGGTATTTCACTTTCCATTAGTGCCGACGCCCTACGGCGCGAGGCAGAGAACCGGTTGATTAACCACGACGCGGTGATTGCCCAACAGTTGGATACGCGGCTGAACGAGGTTGCGAGGATGATCGAAAGGTTGGGCGAACAGGTTGAAGAGCAAGGGGCGATTGAAACCTCGTCGGATTTCTTCAATATGGTCGTTGATGGGCTGAATAACGATATGCAAACGCTGGTTAGCCGCGTTTACGTCTTCTATGATGGCACCATCCGCCTCTATGAATCGCCCGCAGTGACGCCCAATACAACTGGGCGCTTGCGCGTGCTGCATACCAATATCCCCGCCGATAGTTGGATACAGGGCATGTTGGATGAGGGTGGCGCGGGCTGGCATGGGCCAGAGAGCGCTTTTGTCACTTCTACTGATGAGTTGATGATGTCTTATGCGACAACATTCAGCTTAGAAGGCGAAGATGGCGCTGTTGAGCCTGTCATCATGTGGGCGGAAATTCCCGTTTCCAGTATTCAAGCGTTGATTGACCAGATTATTTTGCAAGAGCGGCTGGTGCTGGAATATGGCGAGGGCTACAGCGTGCTCTATCAAGATGAAGAGCATATTGTCGCTGCTTATGAGCTTGCTCATAATCCTGGCGATATGCCAATTGATATTCTTGAAGCCACCCCGTCTGATGCCCTTTCCACCTTAATCACTAAAGCGCCGCGTAATGAGGAGAAGCCTATTCTGACAGGTGTGAGTGACCCCGAAACGGGCGCGCTAGTGTTGTTGGTGAATCATGAACTGAGTGAAACGGGTTGGAATTTGCTGACAGTCTTCCCAGAGGATGCCTTGCCTACAGTCTCTGGCGACACGATTTTGCGGATTGCAATCATCTCGATATTCAGCATCTCCGTCTTGATTTGGATTGTGAATAACTTCGTTGAGCGTATGGTGGCTGCTCCATTGGGTGACCTTTCGATTGCGGCGCAGGAAATCGGCTCTGGCGATATGCGCTACCAGATTACGCACAAGGAGCGCACTGATGAAATCGGGCGGATGGCGGTTGCGCTGGATGATATGAAGCGTAACTTGGCCGCGTCTTATGATGAGCTGAGCCGCTGGGGGCGCACGCTAGAGCAGCGCGTTGAAGAGCGCACCCAAGAATTGGACGAGGCGCGCAAACAGGCGCAGGCCGCTGCTTCGGAATTGCGCGCGGTGTATGATGAGTCGCTTTCGGTGGTGAATGAGCAGCGTCTACAACCCATTCTCGACGCCTTTGTGAACCGCATGGTCACGTTGCTTAATGCTTCATACTGTAGTGTATGGCTATTAGGCAGTGATGGCGAGCGTCTGCAGCTGGTGGCTAGCACTGCTGCTGAGCAAACGGTTGGCAATATCTCTGTGAAAACGGACGAAGGTATGGTGGGGCGTGTGACTCAGTCTGGTTTGCCCATGCGGTTGGCGGATTATGCTAACTGGCCGCAACGGATGAACCTAGATCGTGGCACACAGGGCGCGGTTGTCCGTGCGATGTGCGTGCCGCTGATGTTTGGCGGTCGCCCGATTGGCGCGGCGGTGGTCGGTCGCCCTGCCGACCGCCCAGAGTTTACCGATGAAGATGAGCGGAAAATGACGCTGTTTGCCAACATGGTATCGCCCAGTGTGCGCAACGCCCAGCTATTCGTGCAGTTGAATGCTGCCGTGCAAGAGGCAGAGCGCGCCAATATGGTGAAGACGCGCTTCCTCGCCAGCGTCACCCACGAACTGCGGACGCCGCTCAACCTCATTATCAATAACATGGACTTCATGCGCATTGGGGCGTTTGGCGATGTGACGCCAGAGCAAATCTCCCGATTAGACCAAACCATCCGCAGCGCCGAACACCTGCTTTATCTGATTAATGACTTACTGGATGTGAGCAAGATTGAAGCGGGCGAGATGTCGCTCTTCATTCAAGAAAATGACCTTGCGCCCATCATCACCGACGTGCTTGAGGCGGGCGTGATGATGCTGGAGAAAGACCCTGATAAGAGCCAGAAGGTGGCGCTACAGGCCAAACTTCCCGAAACGCTGCCGCAAGTGCCGATGGATGCGCGGCGTATCCGTCAAGTTTTGAACAATTTGGTGAGTAACGCCATTAAATTCACGCCAGAAGGCTCGGTGACGCTCACTGTCGAAGTGGAAGATGAGTTTATTCGTTTTTCTGTGGCAGATACGGGCATTGGCATTCCCGATGATGAAATGGGTGCGCTGTTCGAAGCGTTTGAGCGCACCAGCCGTGTCAAGGAGTTGGGGATTGAGGGCACGGGGTTAGGCTTGCCGATTTCAAAGTATCTTGTTGAACAGCATGGCGGCCAGATGACCGTGACCACAAAATTGGGCGAGGGGAGTACCTTCTCCTTTACGCTGCCGCTGAAGCAACCAGAGGCTGAGCAGGGAGATACCGAAACGCGCTTGAAGAAGGCCGATACGGTGATTATGCAGGCGCTTTCGGTCGATAGTTCTACTGAAGTACAAGAGTCGAATGGCTCTAGCGCCAGCAGCAAGACGACAGCGCAGAGTGATTAAGGGATAGTTGAGTATTCAAGACACCACAGAGGTAAATACCGATGCTGCCATCAAGGACGAATGAGTTTGCCAATCTACATGCAATGGTTGTAGAAGATGATGCCGGGGGCATGGCCATCATCGGCGTGATGATGCGCTTATTGGGCATCAAGGCTTTCATCAACACCACTGGCGAGGGGGTGATTGAAATGGCACACGCCATGAAGCCACAGCCTAATATCTTCTTTTTAGATATTAACCTGCCGAAAACGACCGGGTATGAAATTCTCAAGAAAATCCGCGCCGATGAAAAGCTCAAGGACGCGCTGGTGATTGCGGTCACCGCCCAAGATGCCGATACCGAAATTCCAAAATGTAAGGAAGCGGGGTTCAACGGCTTTATCGGCAAGCCCATTAGCCGTTCGCGCTTCCCGCGGCAGCTGCGTCGCATCCTGAGCGGCGAAGAAGTTTGGGAAACGTACTAGTCCAGCCTACGGCAGCTATTGCTGAGCGTGCCAATTTGTGAGATGGTGACGCGCACTTCGTCGCCATCCTGTAGAAAGCGCGGCGGGTTTTTGCCCTTGCCAACGCCGGCGGGCGTGCCTGTTAAAATGACATCTCCCGGCTCTAATGTGAACGACTGCGATAGATAAGCGATGAGTGCAGGCACGCTGTGAATCATATTGCTGGTATGCCCGTCCTGCATGACTTCGCCATTAACCTCTGTGGTGATGGCGAGGGCGTTGGGGTTGGGGATTTCGTCGCTGGTGATGAGGTATGGCCCCATCGGGGCGAAGGTGTCCAGCCCTTTGGCGCGTATCCACTGGCTTTCGCTGGCTTGAATATCGCGCGCGGTGATGTCGTTGGCGATGGTATAGCCATAGACATAGTTCAGCGCGTCGGCCTCGTTGACCTCGCGCGCGCGTTTGCCAATCACAACAGCCAGTTCGCCTTCCCAATCCACTTGTTGGGTGATGGATTGCCGCCAAGTAATGATGCCGTTATGGGGTAAGAGTGCGGTTGGCATTTTGGCGAAGATGAGCGGCTTTTCTGGCGCTTCGCTTTTCATCTCTTGAGCGTGTTCGGCGTAGTTTTTGCCAATGGCGAGAATTTTCGGCGGGCGCAGTGGTGGTTCAAAGTCAATCTCATCGAATGACAGCCGCTCTGCCCCGATGGTGGGCGTTAGGCCACGACGGATGAGGTCGAGCATATCGCCCGTCCATGAAACAACATGGATAATATCCCCATCTACAACGCCGATACGACGGCGGCGCTCATGTAAAAATGATAGCAGTTTCATCAAATAACCCCTTTTCACGGTCAATCAATGGCGCTAATTGTACCGAAAAATGGCTAACTCGCCCGTACCAATGCCCCTAAAACAAAGAGGCCTCCTTTATATAAGGAAGCCTCATAGGTGTTTAGACGGTGAACACTAATCGCCGACGAGGTCTTGGTGAACTTCGTTCGCCTCTTCGGTCAGGCGTTCGGCTACCTCTTCCACGTCCATGCCATTGCTGGTGACATCGGCAACAGCTTGCGAGAGCAAACCACGAATTGCGCCATAGCTTTCCACCGCGGGTGAGACGTAAATGTTGATTTCCGGATTGCTGAAGGTGGCGATGTTGTTCGCCAGCATCGGGTCAACGTTTTCATCCGCAGAGAGGGCGGCCATCGCATCCAGATTGACGGCGAAGTAGCCAGTGTTGCGGCTCCACAGTTCCTGTGCGTCGCGCGTCGCCAAGAACTTCAGGAACAGCCACGAAGCCAGATTTTGCTCTGGTGTGCCTTCAATCATGATGATGCTCGGGAAGAACACGTTCAGCGAGCGGTTGCCGTCTGTCCATGGGGTGGTGGTCATAATCCATTCGGCTTCTACGCCGCTATTTTCAAACCCGCGTTGGATGAAGGGCAGGCCAGCCGAGCTACCGAGCGCCATCGGGTTCAGGCCAAGCGCGAAGTCATCGGTATTGCCAAAGCGGCTATCAGGAATGTAAGCGCAGCCCTCGCTGTAGAGGTCGGCATAAAATTGCAGCGCGCTGATAGCGGCGTCAGTAGTGAAGTCATAACGACCTTCTTCAAAGTCGAAGATAGTGCCGCCGAAGCTGGCGATGAAGGATTCCAGATTGGAGGCATCGGCCTTAATCGGGTAACCTTGTACCGCAGCGCCTTCCGCACCAGTCAGGCCGCTGTTGGCGGCGGCGCATGCCAATGCTTTGAACTGTTCGAAGGTCTCTGGCGCGCCGGTGAAGTCAATCAACCCCATTTCGTTGAGGGTCTCAATCATGGTGAGGTTGACGGAGAGCATGTTGGCGGAAATTTGATTTGGCCAAGCCAAGAAGAAGCCATCAACAACGTTGGCATCCAGCACTTCTTGGCGGAAGGCGGCGCGTTCATCTTCGCTGAAGCCCCATGTTGAGTCTTCGAAGAATTGGTTCAGGTCGACGACGACACCATCACGGGCATAGCTGGCCGCGTCATTATTGAAGCCGGCGACGAGGTTGGGCAGTTCGCCGCTGATAATGGCGGCGTTCATCAGGTCGCGCAGCTCGTTATAGCTGCCTTGAAACAGCGCCTCTACCGTGATGCCCCATTCGTTGGTGCTGTTGAACTCTTCCACCAGTTGGGCGATGGTATCGCCTTGAGAGCTACCCTCGCTGTACTGATGCCAGTAGACGATGGTTTGGCCGCTGGGGTCAACATCTTCCTGCGCGAAGGCCGCGCCCGCGCCCAGAGCCAGTAACGCAATGAGTAACACAAAAAGCAAACGTTTCATGGTAAACACACTCCTTATTGTACTACTTTCCGCTGGCTTTACCCCTTCATCAGCCAGCAAAAAAACACCGCACACACATAGGGGCGGTGGAAGGGTCAAATTAGCCTTTTGAACCAGAGAAGGTAAAACCTGCTGTGAATTGCCGTTGGGCAACCAAATACATCAGCAAAATCGGAATGGTCATCATCACCGATGCCGCCATTTGCAAATGGAACTGCCCCGGCTCATCCTGCGTGATGAACTTAGTCAACCCAACTGCCACTGGACGCCACGCATCGGTTTGCACCACAATCAGCGGCCAGATGAGGGCGTTCCATGAGCCGATGAATGAGAACACGACGACGGTCGTAATTGGCGCTTTTGAGAGCGGCATTACCACGCTGAGCAAAAAGCGCAAGTGCCCCGCGCCATCAATACGGGCGGCATCCCACAGGTCTTCTGGTATTTGGGCGAAGAACTGGCGCAGCAAGAAAATGGTGAAGGCAGACGCCCAAAATGGCACGGTCAGCGATGGCCAGTTATCCATCCAAGCGCAGGCTGGGCCGCAAACGCTTTCCCCCAACCGCCCTAACCAAACGACCGTCAGTATATTGGGCGCGAGGTTGACAATTTCCGGAATCATCATGGTGGAGAGCAGCAGGCCAAACAGGAAATTCTTGCCGAAGAAGTTCATCCGCGCAAAGGCATAGGCCGCCGGGATACAGAACGCCAGCGTTCCGGTAATGCTCAGCGCGGTAATGCGCACGCTGTTCCACATATATTGGGCGAAGTTCGCGCGCGTCCAAGCGTCGGTATAGTTTTGGATGCCCTGCTGGATGACAGAAGTCAAGTCTCCTCGTGCTAGACCAGAGGGGACGATACGCCCGACAGCAATGTCCCCTAGCGTCATGACGCTGGTGCTGAGCATCCATAGAAACGGGATGAGTGCGAAGGCTGCCCCCACGAGCAGGATGAAATACACCAGAAACTTGCCCCATGGAAAAGGCTTGCGGGGCTTAGCAAGGGTCTGCGCTTCGTTCACGGGTTGCCCGCTTGTCTTGATTGCTATATCAGCCATAGAACACCTTCCGTCCCATATAGCGGTTCTGGATGATGGTCAGAGTGAGAATGACCGCGAAGAGTACAAAGGCCATCGCCGAGCCATAGCCATAGCGCGTCTGCGTTCGCAGCGTTTCGAAAATGTAGATACTGGCCGTGTCCACCGCGCTAGAAGCTGCTGGCGAGCGCATGATGAAAATTTGGACGAATGCCTTGAATGTGCCGATGATGGCAATCATGGACAGGAAGAAAGTCGTCGGCGAGAGCAGCGGGAAAGTAATATGGCGGAACTCTGCCCAGCGCGACGCGCCATCAATGCGGGCGGCCTCGTAGAGTTCGTTGGGGATATTGCCCAAGCCGGCGAGGAAAATCACGGCAGAATAGCCGATATAAGTCCAAGCAGAATAGAAGACAATCGACATCAGCGCTAAGCTAGGCCCCGCCACCCAATCGGCCAGCACAGGGCTAGATTGGCGAATGGCTTCAATCACGCCCGGCCCAAACAACAGTTGCGTCACGCCTGACGGCTCTAATAACCAGCGCTGTGGCTCAATGCCGAAGATGGCAATCACCTGATTGATGGGCGATTCTGGGCGGTGGGAGAATAGTAAACGGAACACCGCCGAAGTGGCGACAAAGGGCATGACATAGGGCATGAAGTAGATGAGGCGAAACAGCGCACGCCCCTTGATATTTTGGAAGAGCATATAGGCCAATACCATGCCAACGGATAGCTGAATGGGCACGGTGCTGAAGGCGAAGAATACAGTATTGCGGAAACCCTGCCACAGGTCATCGTCGGCATTGCCTATCACTAGCGGCAGTTCTGCCACGAGGATATAGCCGCCTGTCAATAGGAGCAAAGCGGTAATGCCCATGATGACTGTCTCTTATACACATCTCCGAGCC
>WGEI01000585.1 GCA_015492875.1 Anaerolineae bacterium
CGTTAGAGCCAGCAGCAGGCTCGGTTACACAGTAAGAGGCATATTCGCCTTTATCGGCGATACGTTCGCCAAGCCAGTATTGTTTCTGCTCTTCAGAGCCAGCGATGATAATCGGCAGTGCAGCCAGAGCATTCGTCCCAATACTCGTACCGATGCCGGTACAGCCATAGCCAAGTTCTTCAGCGACGATACATTCTTCCAGCAATGACGCCCCTACACCGCCATATTCGGCAGGGATGTTCATATTCACAATGCCGAGTTCGCGCGCTTTTTGATAAATATCATCGGGGAAGCGGGCTTCACGATCGTACTCTTCAGCTACTGGAATGATTTCATTAGCTGCGAAATCACGCGCCATCTTTTGGAGCATTTGCTGCTCTTCATTGAGCAAAAAGGAAAGACCTGTCGTGACGGTACTCATATCAACCATAGTTTTTTATTCTCCGCAATTAATTTAACGAGCGTTCGATTAATTATAACACGCCGTCACCATTCGGCAATTATAGAAATGGGATTTTAATGAAAAACAACAGAGGCGCTCATCACGCCCCTGCTGCAAGCTGCTGAATGGTCATTTAGTTTACGGCTCTACGAAACGGACGAGGAACATTTTCGGCCATAGCTTGCCGGTGATATAGAATTGGTCATTTTCGGCATAGGCAATACCATTGAGCACGTTAGCTTCTGCCACTTCGTCCTCTGTCAACAAGCCCGAAGCATCGATAATTTGGTCAACAAAGCCGGTGGCCTTATCAATACGGACAATCACATCCTGCTGCCAGACATTGGCATAGATATAATCACCCACACACTCTAACTCATTGAGGTCCAAGACGGGGTCGCCTTGTACTGTGACTGTGATACGGCTGAGCTGTTCAAATGTGGCGGGGTCACGCAGGTAAATATAAGGGCTGCCATCACTCATATAGAGCGTTTCGCCATCATAACAAATCCCCCAGCCCTGCCCCTCATAATTGAAAGTTTCTAAAAGCGCAAAGGTGTCACGGTCATAAACTAGGGCGAGGCCTGATGTCCATGTAATCTGGATGAGGCGATTATCAACTAGTGCTAGCCCTTCACCAAAAAGCAGCTCATCATTAGCCAGATTGGCGGCATCAGCGCCAAAGTAGGCCTCGTCAATGGAGATGCTGCGCAAAACTTCGCCAGTTTCTGGTTGCACTTCGCGTAGAGTAGATTGCCCACGCCGACCGGTACTTTCATAAAATAGGCCTTCATGCAACAAAAGCCCTTGTGTGAAAGCTGCTGAGTCATGGGCGTAAGTTTCCAACACCTCTACACCCAAGCGAGCGGCAGCGGGCGCTTCGACAAACCGAACTTCATAAAGCGTCGGCGATAGCGTGCCTGTGAGATAGAAAGTGTCGCTATCTGGATTATAGGCAATGCCACTGAGGAAGTTGTTCTCTCCACTACCGATGCCCGGCAAAAGCAAAGCAGCGTTAATCAAACCATCGACAGAACCGCTATTTTTATCAATGCGCAGGATGAAACGGCGCTGTAATACATTAGCGAAGATGTGCTCGCCAACGCACTCTAATTCAGCGACACCTGCGAGATTTTCGCCATTGAGATTGACGGTAAATGTCTCCAAGACTTCAAACGTTTCGGGGTCGCGGCGGTAAATGGTCTCTGTGCCATCGCTCATATAGAGCGCCTCGCCATCGTAACATAAGCCGATAGCATCGCCTTCGTAGGCAAATGAACCCGTGTTTTCTAAAGAGGCGACATCGTAGGTGAAAGCTATGCCATCACGCAAAGTCAACTGAATGAGCGTATCACCAACTAGGGTTAAACCTGTCGCAAAATATTGGGCATCTACTAGACGAGTGGCCTCATTTTCTCCAGTTACAGATGTGCGGCGCAAGGAAGAAGCACCAGCAATGCCGGTACTTTCATACAGGCTGCCATCATGCCATAAAAGCCCCATGGTTAGGGCATTGGTGTCGTGCGGGTATTCGGCAACAATTTGCGTGGCAAAGACAGGGACTTCTGGTTGTTCATCTTGTTGGGCTATGGCTGTTGAAGTCAATGTTATAGCAAACAATGTGAGTAAAAACACAAACCGAAAGCGCATTCTAACCTCATTTCATCATCCATAAACAACACTATACGATTATGCAACGATATGATGATGCCCATTGCATTGGGATGCATCATCACAGCGCACAGTGCTATAATACCGCCGCATTAGGTGAGTTGTATATGAGGAAAGCGAAATGATAAAGCGTTTCTGGTTATTGGCATGTTTGCTTTGTTTATTGATTATCAGCACCCCATCACTGGCGCAAGAGGGAGATAGCCTTATTGGGCCAGATATTTATCCTATTGGCATCAACCCACTGACGGGTTTGCCGGTTGATAACCCCGAAGTCTTAAACCAGCGGCCACTTATCGTCAAAATTGTGAATGCGCCAGCAGAAGTGCGTCCACAACATGGACTGATGGCCGCAGATATTGTTTGGGAGCATTTGTTGGCCGGCGGTATTACCCGTTTTTCGGCAATTTACTATAGCCAAACGCCGAACTATGTCGGCCCTGTGCGGAGTATGCGGTTGGTCGATTTCGAGCTAATACGGGTATATCATGCCTTGCTTACCGCTAGCGGTGGCTCTGATGGCACAATACGTATTCTGTTTCAAGACCCATATGCCTACCAACATACATTCTATCAAGGAGGCCCTTGCCCGATGATGTGTCGTAGTGGTGAAACAGACATCCCTTATGAGTGGACGCTTTATGCCAATCCGCAGGCATTGCGCCAATCCACTGAGGCCTTCCGCGACACAACACCCGAAGGTGTCTCCGGTATGGCGTTTCATGAGGCGACACCGCTCGGCGGGCGTTATATCTATTATGCTTATGTGCGCTATCGCCAAACGCCTGTTTACTGGGAATGGGAGCCTGTAGAGCGCGTTTGGTTGCGTTCTCAAGATGGCTTAGAACATTATGACGAGGCAACTGGAGAGCGCGTTCGTGCGGCCAATGTCTTGATTATCGAAGATGACCATATCGAACAGCCCTATGTAGCGGAGAACTATTGGGGGCCATCAAACTATGCCTTCTCGGTCAATTTAGTAGGAAGCGGGCGTATTATCCTTCTGCGCGATGGGCAAATGTTTGAAGGCGAATGGCGACGGCCTTCTCGTGAAGCTCCGCTACAATTTTACGATTTGCAGGGGAATGTCCTACCGTTCAAACCCGGAAACACATTCGTCAATCTCGTACCGCGCTGGAACCGGGGCTATTCTTTAGAGTTTGGCCTTGTCAATCCATTGACAGCAACTGTGATGGTGCAGAGTGCTAATATACGGCAAGGGCCAAGCGCAAACTACCCCTCTGGGCGGGCGGCAACGCTGGGGCAAGAGTTCATGGTCATCGGGCGTAATAATCGAGGCGATTGGTTACAAATCCGCTATGATGATGAGCTGACGTTGTGGATTGCAGCATCGCTGGTAGAGGTCAATGGCGATATTATGAGTTTACCGGTTGTCGTGCCAACCGTTGACGGGTAATTAAGAGAAAAGCCCCCTTGCATTGGAGGGGGCTTCTTAAATTTTGGTTTAGCAGTGAGTGGCATCAACTTTCAAAACAACGAGTAAGACAAGTAAAATTGTCACTAACTACTGGCAAAGCATTGGACTAAAGCTCGTCCTGCAGCCATACCAGAGAGCACAGCGCCTTCAACACGTGGGCCACCAAAAGCATCGCCAGCAAAGAAAAGCGGGGGCAAGTCTTCCGCCTGTAAACAGCGCTCATCATGCACAGGGTGTGGGGTGGCATAAGGCCAGCGTATCAGGCGCGCCTGTAGCACTTTGGTGCGCTCATCGCTATAGGGCTTCAGCGCTTCTCGAAGTGTTCTGAGAATTTGCGAATCTGGTTGTGGCCAAATCTGCTGGCTATAATCTGACGAAGCGTGAACAGTCACCAGTGTTTCGTGGCTGATACCCTTTTGGCGATTATCCGCTATCCAGCTAATTGGCGCGTGCGGGCGCTGAACAGCGCCGGGTTCTGGCAAGTGAAGGGGGCCTTCAACTTGAAATAGCGCACATAAAGTGGGCAAATACTGAATATTGTTCAGTACAGCCAAATCTCGTGGAGATAGGCGCGTGGCACCAGCGCGTAAAATAGCGAGCGACTGGGGCACAGGTGTGGTTAAAACAATGCCGCGTGTCGTGAAAATATCGCCCGCTTCGTCTTGTACCATCCATGTGTCGCCGACGGGAGTTATGGTGGTTACGGCGGTTTGAGTGCGAACGTCGGCAATGTCTTGCGCTAAATGGCGGGCTAAGGCTTGCATACCACCATGCACAGCATAGCGCGGGTAGCTGGTTGTAGCTGCTTCGATGCTGCTATAGGCAAACCCTGTTGACCACATATAGACGATGCCTTCTACCAGCCATTGCTGCACCCAATTTTGGAACTCTGGTGTGCGCACAGTGAAAAACTGAGCGCCCGCATCGGCCAAGCCATCCCCAAGCGCAATAGAGGCCAACCGCCCGCCAACATCTTCCTCCAGCTCTAAAACAGCGATACTCAACCCAGAGCGCTCCAAAATATTGGCAGCAATCAAACCAGAAAGCCCACCACCAACAACCACAGCATCTAAAGTCTCTTCAGACATGGCATATCCACCCTCATTAAAAGTTTATCTGTATACAACTATACAACGATTCAAAAATTTGCTAAAATATAAGCAAAGAAGGGGGTGACATGGCTTCGATGCGGGAGGCTGAGTATACACTGCAAGCCGCGGCGCTTGTACCGCGTGAACAACGAGCAGACACCAATAGGTGCCAACGAACCTGCTTACGCTATGGCTGCCTAATTTAGGCTAAACCATAGCGCTGACCCAGAGATGGTCAGCCGTCCGCCCCACCTATCACCGTCGAGGTGGGAACGGGCGTCATAATAAGGCGGTAGTGCAACCCAGTAGACGCCGATAAGCTGGGCCAAGAGAACATCGGCTGGTCACAGGTATACCGCGTTACTCCGGGTTCCCTGTGGCGAGACTTAATAGGGTAACTAAGCTTGTAGATGTGTGTGCTCGAATCTCGTAGACGCGGGTTCGACTCCCGCCACCTCCACAAAAAATGCCCCTCTATTGAGGGGCGTTGTTATTAGCCATCAAAGCGTTTGCGCAGATATTCCAGCACCACTTTATCTAACTTATCCGGCTCAGCATCTAAATTCCAACGCTCTTCCAGATTTTCATTGCCGACAAAGGCCCAAAAAGCCTGTTTTGTAGCATCGTCCCAGTGGCCATTCACTTCGCCCTGATAGTAGCCCAACTTGCCCATCATCGCCTGTAGCTCACGGGCTATCTCTGCGGTAATTGGCAAACGGTCTTCGGGTTTGGCTGAGCCAAAGA
>WGEI01000586.1 GCA_015492875.1 Anaerolineae bacterium
AGATGTGTATAAGAGACAGGCTATACATGGCCAAAGGCGAGGCCGCACCGGTCATCGCTATGCTGGGGCGTTTCATCGCCAACGCCCGCCAACAGGGGCGCATGGAGCGCGTTATTCTCATGCTGGCTTTGCAAGCCGCAGCATACCAGCTCAACGGCGAGACGGAAAAGGCGTAGCCGCCCTCAGCGAGGCGATGCAGCTAGGGGGCGCACAGGGATTCATTCGCACCTTTATCGATATTGGCGAGCCAATCGCCCCGCTATTGCAACATATCGCCCGCCATGGCCCCCATGCCCGCTATGCCGCCCAACTCCTCAGCCACTTGCGCCCACAGACCAGCGCAGAAAATGCCGCCCAACTCAGCGCTCGCGAGTTGGAAGTGCTCCAACTGGTGGCACGTGGCTATTCTAACCGCGCCATTGCCCGTGAACTATTTGTCTCGTTGGGCACGGTCAAGAAGCACATCAATAACATCTTCGGCAAGCTAAACGCCACCAACCGCACCGAAGCCGTCAGCCATGCCCGCGATTTAGGGCTGTTGGATTAGCCGCGCTTGCGGGCAATCCCCACCTGATTAACGCCCAACGCCAGCGGCATCCACGTCGTGCGCGTTATCACCTGCAAAAAGGCGGGAAAGCCAAACATGGCGAACTGTAGGGCGCGCGGTATCAGCGGCAGGTAGGGCACATCCCATAACCCATCGCCGAAGTGTTTCACCATCTCTAGGCCGGCCTCTTGACACCAATTGCGCCACACCTGCGGCACGTGGCAATTGATATGCGTTTTATCCTTGCCGATGGCGTCTGTGTCGCGGTCTTTGAAGCGCCGCAGCGCATATTCGGGGTGAGGCGTGGCGAAGAGGAAAATCCCGCCCACCTTCAGGATGCGCGCCACCTCGCGGATGGTGGTATCTGGCTCTGGCAGGTGCTCGACGAGATGCAGCGCAACCACCGCGCTGAAGCTATTGTCTTCGTACATGCTCAGGTCGGTGGCATCGCCCTGCCGCACCTGCGCTTTGGGCGCGTTTTTGCGGCTCTCGCGCACGCTACGCTCTATCAGGTCGACGCCATAGCATTGGTAGTCATCCTGCAACAGCCCCAACAAGTGCCCCAGCCCACAGCCCATCTCTAACAGGCGGCCACCATCGCGGGGGGCATAGCGCCGCACCAACGCCGCATAGTAACGGCGGGCGAACCAGTACATGCTGAAGCGCCCCATACTGCGGTCGGCATAGTTCCACGAGTCAAAATACTCGTCCGTATAGTATTCAACCGGTACGCGCGGCTTCTCCGTCACGATAGCTCCTCTAATGGCAACGGCTCAACCGTCTCGGTGAGCACATCGTACAGGTCAAAAGTGGTCTGTGGCAAGTGCAGCACGCCATAGGTGTGCGACGTGGTGCGCACGCTATCAAACGTATAGAGCGACCCTGGATTGATGAGCACGCCCTGCTCTACCCGCATATACAGCGGCATGTGGGTGTGGCCGGTAATCATGATATCTGCGCCTAAGTCGTGCAGCATCAAATTGACATAGGTGCTGGAAAGATGGTCACGGTACATGCCCCATAAATTGTTGCCGGGTTTGCCATGGCACATAAAAATGCGCTGGCCGTCTATCTCTGCTTGCCAATCAACTGGCAATTGCTTGAGAAACGCAGCATTCTCTGGTGAAAGGTTGGCAGCCCACTCATCATGATTGCCCTTTACCGTTGGAATACCGCGCTCACGGATGCGCGTCACGACTTCGTCGGGGCTTGGCCCCCGCCCGATAATATCCCCCGCACAGAGGATCATATCTACTTGATGCACCTTATCGAGGCGTTCCAAAACCGTGTCTAGCGCGTTAATGTCTGAATGTATATCCGAGATAACGCCGATATTCATCCTCGTATCCTGTTTCCGGTGTAATGCGTTCATTATAGCGAAGTTTGGCGGATTTTTGGTCACTCAAGTTCGAACTGGCCAAACCCCACCTTGTCAGATAGGCGATGAGCGTTATAGTTGCAGCTATGATGAAACGTTATCTCGCTTTGATAATCAGCCTATTCGCGCTTTACGGGCTGGGGCGGGCACAGGACGATTTGCCGCCCTGTGGCCAACGCCCGACGCAGGTCACTAAGCCGTTTGTCGATGGCCGCCTGTGGTGCATGGAGCGCGTCATCACAGATATTTCGCTGCCAGAAGCGGCCTTCACCGCCCTCGCCGTTGCGCCAGATGGGACGCTTTATGCGACGCGCCCCTATAGCGGCCAGATTATCGCCCTGCACGATAGCGACGGCGACGGCCTGCCCGATAGCCCGAACGTATTCGCCGAGGGGCTGCACCTGCCTAACGCGCTGGCCTATCACGACGGCGCGCTGTATATCAGCGGCGGGCGCTATCTCTATCGCTTGGCGCTTGATGGCGCGCTGGAAGTGCTGGCGGATGATTTGCCCGTGCCCGATGGCCTGTTCGCGGGGGGCGTGGCGGTGGCGGCAGATGGGACGGTCTATGTGGGGG
>WGEI01000587.1 GCA_015492875.1 Anaerolineae bacterium
ACGCTGGATTAAGCGCCGAAAGTGGATCTTGCGGGACAAGGCTAATGCTTTGCCCCCATATCTGCCGCATATCCACATCGCTTAAAGGCACTAAATCGCGCCCTTCAAAAAGTATTTCGCCCTGCTTGATGCGGGCATTGCTCGCCAGATAACGCATTAGCGCCAGCCCTAACGTACTTTTGCCACTGCCACTCTCGCCAACCAGCCCATGTATCTGCAGTGGCTCAATACCCAACGTCACATCACGGATAGCGTTTTGCCACGTTTTGCCAATGCGATATTCAATGCTCAAACCGCGTGCTTCAATTACAGCCATAACGCCTTTGCTCTCATATTTATGTTTCTATGCGTTGTCATAGCGGAAGTAGCGCCGTAAGCCATCGGCCATGAGGTTAATGCCAATGATGAGGACAGCAATCGCGGCGACGGGAAACCACAGCGACCATGGCGCTTGTTGGTAGACGGTTAACCCGCGCGCATCCAATACCTGCCGTCCCCATTCTGGCGATGGGGGTTGTACGCCAAGCCCTAAAAAGCCTAATGATGCCACTAGAAAAATGGCATATGAAAACCTCAGAGCGCTTTCGACAGCTAAAGTGGGTAATACACTGGGTAAAATTTCGCGGAACAGGATATAACCCAGCGATTCACCGCGCAACTTTGCCGCTTCAACAAAGCCCGCACTGCGCACGCCTAATGTTGCGCTGCGAATGACGCGCGTCACAATCGGCGTATAGAGCAGGATGATGACGATAATCAGGCTAATGCGCTCTGGACCCATATCTTCGACAAAAGCACTCTCTAAATTATTGAGAAGCGGCACAATTGTCGTTAGCATAACCATCGCCAAAACCAGCGCCGGTATGGCCAATAAAATATCTACTGCCCGCGATATAATTTCATCAATCCAACCTCCAAAGTAACCCGATGCCAGTCCAATTGTTGTACCCAATGCAACTGATAATAGGGTGGCGATTGCTGGTAGCCCGACGGTTTCTCTCGCACCCCATAGCACACGACTGAATACATCACGTCCTAGCTTATCTGTGCCAAAGAGATATTCCGCACTAGGGGCGCTGTTTTTGGGGCCAACGAGCAATTTGTCAAAGTCATAAGGGGCAATGTTGGGGCCGATTATCGCCAGAATGATGAAACCTACAACAATGATGAATCCCGCTAGAGATAGTGGCTGGCCTGTCATCTCCCGTAGAAATAAGAGAAATTGCGACAGTGTTCGTCTCAGTAGTGAAGCAGGTGGGACACTTGGCCCCACCTGCAAATCTTGTTGAGTTGTCATAGCGCCAAAGTTGTTTTAACGGTTTACCGTCACTTGGCGGAAATCTGTGCGACCAGGGAAGGGGTGCATATCTAACCCTTCAATACCATCGAGATATGCGCCAATGACAGGTTGGAAGAAGGGGATGATATATGCACCTTCCTCAGCGAAAATTTCACTAATCTGATGGAAAAGCTCTACACGCCGCTCTGGATCAATGGTGCGCTGTGCTTCGGCGATGAGGGCATCTGCTTCTGGCGAACCCCAATGCGCGCCATTCCACTGCCCGTCACTTGCCCATGCCAGCGTGTAATACTCTAACGGTGCGGCGCGTGTGCCCCAGCCAGTGATACCCAACTCCACTTCTAACCACTCATTATCAGCATAGTAAATGTTTTCAGGGCGAACCAGTACCTCAACATCGATACAGCCTTCTTCCCACTGCTGCTGTAAAATAGTGGCGAGGTCGGCATAGTTGAACGCATCGACTGCGTACAGGGTAGCGCTAATACGTTCTTGCCCTGTTTCGGCAATGAGCGCACAAGCGGCTTCTGGGTCTGCGGTCACTTGATTAGCATCGCCGCGATCATTATAGAATTCGCCATATAGCGGCCCAACCGGGTCATTATTGCCGATGATGCCGCGCCCATTTAAGAGCAACTCGTTAATAGCGACCTTGTCAGTGGCCAGCTTAAAGGCTTGGCGAATGCGCACATCTTCACCCAAATATCCCTCATCAGAACGAATATGAATAGCGGGGAAGATATTGGACGGCTTCTCTGTCAGGTTGATGCCTTCACTCTCTGCCAACGCATCAACTTGATCAAGTGGAATGCGGAAAATGACATCCACTGTGCCGCTACGAATGGCATCAATCTGGGCTAAGGGGTCATCAATGTAGATGAATTGCAATTCATCCAGCAGCGGTTCACCTTCACGCCAGTAGTTCTCATTGCGTACCAATACCGCCTGCTCGCCAGGTCGGTAATCTTGCAGAACAAAGGGGCCAGTGCCGTTGAAATTAACATAGGGATTATCCCCTTCAACCAGCACATTTGGTGATTCTGTGCCGTCTTTCAAGATGGCGGCAAAACGCGAAGCCACACCGAACAAGAAATCGGGATTGACATCCGCTAGTGTGAATTGAACCGTGAAATCATCTACTGCTTCTACTTCAAAATCGCCTAGTAAAGCCAACGCCGAAGATTCCAGCGCTTTCAAGCGATTATAGGTGAAAACGACATCGGCTGCGGTGAAGGGGCTGCCGTCATGAAAAGCGGCATTCTCTACCAGATTGAACGTATA
>WGEI01000588.1 GCA_015492875.1 Anaerolineae bacterium
CCCGTAACAGCGTCACAAAGCCTTCGGCATGGATAAGGCGCATGGCGTTCACGGCGGTGTTGGCGTCAACCCCTTCGAGAATGGAGGGCAGCGGCGTGGTCTGGTAAATGGCGAAGGGGTCTTCGCCGATTTCTTCCGCCGTAGCCACTTGTTCGGCAATATCACGAATTTCGGAACGCGAGAGTTCGCTATCCTCTAGCGTTTGCAAGATGGGGCCGGCCTCGCGCAGGGCGGTAATGTCCACCTGCCGCATGACGGCGATATTCTCCGCTAAGGCTTCAATCGTATCGTTATCTAGGTCAGGATGTTCGGCGAGGAAGGGGCCATACTCACGCAAGTTCTCCGCGCCAATATTCGCCACGCGCAAGAATGGCCGCGCTTGACGGGAGAGGCGGGAGGTGTCAATTTCGGTGAAGTTGGCATATTCCTGCAAAACGGCGAAATCACTCACTTGCGCCACGTCGTTAATCGCCAGCCCAAGCACACCTTCAATCAGGGCGCTGTAGGCGCTGCCGGCGGTATTGAGGCCGCCACCTGTGAGTAGCATGAAGGGGATGCCGACGAGAAACGCGGTGATGACCGCCAGCAAGGGGATGAGTTTTGGCGAGATACGTAACCACAGGCGCGCAACGGGGGCGAAAATGCCAGGCCCGCGAGGGGGTTCGCCATTGAAGAGATTATTGACTGCGGGACTTGAATCGCTCATAGTTGGGCTGCCCTTTCCTGATTGGGGCGTGCGTCATCAGTGATGCCTGCCATGCGCAAGCCGACAGTATCGCGGTCGGCCTTTTCGATGGGCAGAACATCGATGATTTTGCCGTCGAACATGACGGCCACACGGTCGGAGAGGCTCAAAATTTCATCTAATTCGGTGCTGACTAATAAAACAGCTGTACCATTGTCACGCATACGCACGATTTGCTTATGAATGTATTCAATCGAGCCGACATCGAGGCCGCGCGTTGGCTGGGCGACGACGAGCAACTTCACAGGGCGAGAGAACTCGCGGGCGACAATCATTTTTTGCTGATTACCGCCAGAAAGCCCTTTTGCAGCGGCGAAAATGCTAGGCGTGCGAATGTCGTATTGCTCTACGAGGCGCTCGGCATTTTCGTTGATGGCGTCGTCATTGATGAGGATGCCGCGCGAGAAGGGGGGCTGGTAATAGGTTTGCAGTACGAGGTTTTGGGCGACAGTGAACGAGGCGACCATGCCGTTCTTTTGGCGGTCTTCTGGAACGTGCGAGACGCCCGTTTCGGTGATGCGGCGGGGGACGGCGTTGGTCAGGTCTTGCCCCAAAATGACGATTTGGCCGCTTTCGACAATGCGCAAGCCAGTAATCGCCTCGACAAGTTCGGTTTGGCCGTTGCCCTGTACGCCGGCAATGCCCAAAATTTCGCCCGCGCGCACTTCTAGCGATAGCCCTTCCACAGCGGGCAGGCCACGATCGTCCAGAGCGTGCAAATCACGCACTTCGAGGACGACATCAGCGGGCTTGGCGGGCGCTTTTTCCACCTCTAACAGCACATCACGCCCGACCATCATCGAGGCGAGCGTCTGCTCGGTGGCGGTTTTGGGGTCGGCATCACCCACCACTTTGCCGCGCCGCAGTACCGTGATGTTATCGCAAATTTCTAATACCTCTTTGAGCTTGTGCGAGATGAAGATGATGCTCACGCCGCGCTCTAGCAGGGTGCGCATAATGGCGAAGAGGCCGCGCGTCTCCTGCGGGGTGAGGACGGCAGTCGGTTCATCGAGGATGAGGATGTCGGCATCGCGGTAAAGCGCTTTGATGATTTCTACGCGCTGCTGAATGCCGACGGGCAAATCTGCAATCAGGGCATCGGGGTCAACCTCTAGCCCGTATTGCTGGGAAATTTCCATAATGCGCTTGCGGGCGATGTCGCGCCGCAAGAAGGGGCCGCTAGTGGCTTCATTGCCCAGCATGACGTTTTCGGTCACGGTGAGCACATCGACCAGCTGGAAGTGCTGGTGCACCATGCCGATGCCGTGGGCAATCGCATCGTTTGGCCCCTTGATGGTGACGGGCTGGCCATTGATGAGGATTTCGCCCTCATCGGGTGTATATAGCCCGTAAATCATGTTCATGAGTGTGCTCTTGCCGGCGCCATTTTCACCGAGCAGGCCGAGCACTTTGCCTTTGTATAGCTTGAGATTGATGTGGTCGTTAGCTAGCACGCCGGGGAACCGCTTTGTTAGCCCGCGCACTTCGAGAACGACCGGCGTTTGCTCCTCCATAGCGACATCCTTTTGTTTGGCAATGATGTCAGCGTATATGCGCTAACCATAGAGGGGGATTATAACGTATAACCGCCAAAACGTAAAAAGTGAATTAACGGGCCGCACCCTGCCACTTTTTGTAAAAAGTGGGCAAAAACTTTTCTGGGCGAACGTCCTCACTGTGCGAGTGGCCTTCGCAAAAGGTTTCGCCTGTTTACGCAGCGCTAGGGATGTATTTTTGCGAGGGTTTCACCCTCGCGCTC
>WGEI01000589.1 GCA_015492875.1 Anaerolineae bacterium
CTGCGCTTTGGTTTGCAAAATGGCCGTAGCTATACATTAGAGGAAGTGGGGCAAAAATTTGGCCTCACCCGCGAACGCATTCGCCAAATTGAAGGCCGCGCCTTACGTCGCTTGCGCCACCCGCGCCGCAGCCGTCAATTGCGCGATTATCTCTAATCAATCATTGAATATATTTTGAAAAACCTGCGGAACATTTCTGATATTGGACTGACTTCACCGATAGTAAGCGCCCTGATGGTTCTCTCAGGGCGCTCGTTATTTCTGAACAATCGCCTTGCTATTTCAGTTGTTGTTGATGCGCTGTTGCAAGCTCTCTAGCGCTTCTTGTGCGGGGCTGAAGTTTTTGTTTAAGAGCAACGCTGTTTGATAGTTGGCTAGTGCCCGCTCAATGTTGCCCTGCGCCTCCCGCGCGACGCCAGCATAATAGTAAAGTTCTTCAACAGGCAGGTATTCATCGTCTGCCCCTTTTGTGGCGATGGTCGCCCGCGCTAGCGCTATCGTATCATCATAGCGCCCTACAGCGTTATATGCTTCCAACGGGCCAAACTGATACCAAAGCATCCGCCATGGCAAGCCCTCACCCGCATTGCGCGCTTGGTCAAAAGCTGTGGCCGCCCAACTATAATGTTGCAACTGCTGTTCTGGGTCACTTTCGTAAAAGCGCGCCAGCATCACCAAACTGCTGCCCATATTGAACCAAGCGAAGGGGTCATCTTGGTTTTCAATCGCCTCTTGTTGAGCAATCTCAAAAGCATTACGCGCGTTCACAAAGGGGTCAGCGTCATCGCCTAATAACGCCATCAACGCCGGCTCTTGCTCTTGGCGATATAGCACAATATAAGTGCGGTTGAAATGCCGCCAAAATTCGTCAATATAGCTGTATTCATAGGTGACGTTATCGCCTATATAGCTATCTGACGTGTAAAAGATTTCAGTCGTATCATCATAGCCTGTCATGAGCAAGTAGTGCCCCATCCATCCCAAACGGTCTGGTTCTGGGTCATAGCCCTTCTCTATGATAACCGGGAAGTTATTGGCCAGCAGGGTGCGCAACAAATCAATTGAACCGCCGACACGGTAGGCCGCATAAACCGGTATCTCCGGCACTTGGGTGTTGACGAATGCGATGAGTTGCTCTGGGCTGACATTTTTATCGCGCCAATCCGGCTTGAGGAAATCAGCAGCACGAGTCTGCCTATCCGTATAGCCAAAAAACGACAGGGCGTTGGTCACCGTTGCCGGGCCACAGTTATTCCACATCTGCGGCTCATAACTGAAGCCTGTTAAGCGGTATGTGGCGGGAAGCGGTGGCGCTTCTTCTTGGGCGATAGCGCTGGTCAATGGTAGCGCTGTCAACAACACGAATATCCCTATCATCCACTGTATTTTAGACATCTTCATTACCTTCCCATCCATAACAGGCTGGTTGTTTAACCTTCGTTGTCGCTAGGCACTGCTCTTGGTCAATCTCTTTGTGATTGCTTTTTTGGTTGACTAATTGGCTTTGATGTTATTCTACACTCATTATATGTCAGTAGAAGGCGTTTACCCCACCTCTATCTGACGATAGCTCCACGTTTTGATTTCGTAATCTGTCGAATTATTAAGTTTCGTAACGGTCAACTTGATGTATACTAAATGAAAATGCTTAAATTGCGCTTACATTGGCTTTTTAAGCAAAGTTATACCCGGTGGGATTGCCCCTCTATTTTGAAGCGAGGTTGAAACTTTTACCCAACAAACACTAAATCTGTGATACAGTGATTACGTATAGCTGATATGGTGTGCCTCTGGGGATGGTTCATAACTAAAAGGTAGTGGTTTATGGTACAAGACCCTTTTCTCGGTCGGGTAATCAATGAATTTGAGGTGATTGAGCGTTTGGGGCGCGGGGGTATGGCCACAGTGTATCGTGCGCGCCAGCAATCGGTCAATCGCGATGTTGCCCTTAAAATCATTGAATTACACGAAGATGATCAATCGGAGGAGTTCCGCCGCCGTTTTAAGCAAGAAGCTGAAGTCATTGCCAGCCTTGAGCATATTCACATTTTGCCCATCTATAGCTATGGCATTGCTGATGAAGATGATGTGGCCTATCTGGCGATGCGGCTTTTGCGCGGTGGCTCACTCAACGATATTTTGCGTCACGGCGCTATGGAAGTAGCTCGCGCGGTGCAGCTCTTTGGCGAGTTTTCTCGTGGTTTAGCCCATGCCCATAGCAAAGGCGTTATTCACCGTGACCTGAAACCCAGTAATATCTTGCTCGATGATAATGGTCATGCCTATTTGACGGACTTTGGTCTCGCCAAGCTCACTGAAGGGGATAGCAACCTGACGAAAACGGGGAATGTAGTCGGCACGCCCGCCTATATGTCTCCAGAGCAATTGCGCGGTGAAGTGCTTGACCATCGTTCCGATGTTTATAGCGCTGGTGTCATGCTTTATCACATGCTCACTGGCCAAGCGCCTTTCGGTGGCTCTAGTAGCGATGTGGTGGCTGTCATTTATAGTCACCTTGAAAAAATGCCAGAGCCGCCCAGCACAATCAATCCAGAAGTGCCGCCTCTATTGGATGCTGTTGTCATGCGCGCCATGGCCAAAGACCCTGATGAGCGCTATGACAATATCGGCGATATGGCGCGGGAAGCAAAGGCCGCTGTTGGCCTTTCTGTGAGCACAACCTCCTATCCCGCTGTCGCGCCAACATTAGCCCAGCGCCGCGCTCATATCTCTTCTTTCAAATCTTTCGCCGGGCAATCCCGTAACCGCTTGTGGGGATACTTATTTGTGTTAGTGGCTATCGCTATCATCGGCGGTGCGCTTATCGCCCTGAGCAACATTGAAGCCCCTATCCCCGCCCCAACCGTCTTGGCGGGTGAAATCGGCACAGCGGAGGATGCCATCCCCACCGAAGAAGAATTGGCCAATGCCCGAAGAAAGCTCGGTAGCGATGGCTTTATCGCTTATGTCGCTTGTACCCAAGATAGCGAGTATCACGCCCGCCAAATTCGTGAAATGCGCGATTTTGCCACGAACTACGGCTTCAATTTTCGCGTTTATGATAGCGAGGCCGATGAGTATAACCAGCTCACCCAGATTGAACGCGCCCGTACCGATGGTGCTATTGGCTTGATTATCTGTATCTTAAACGAGGAACTTTTGAGTGAATCGTTAGCAGATGCTCAGCAAAGTGGTATTCCCATGGTGTTCTTTGGTGACCCGCCAGATAAATATGGCGGTGTTGCCCTCTCTAGCCGCAATGTGGACTATCAAATGGGGCGACTTGTCGGCGAGTATGCGGGTGAATACATCAACGAGCACATGGATGGTCAGGCCGATGCCATCATTCTGGACTTCCCAGATTTAGAGATTATCGTTGAACGTGCTAACGGTCTGGAAGAGGGGGTACTCGCCGTCGCGCCAGAGGTCAATATTATCGGACGCTATCTCGGTGCATTGCGCGATAATGGCTATAATACAGTGCAAAACTTGCTAGATGATGGCGTGGAATTCAACGTAATTCTCAGTATCAACGACGCTGGCGCATTTGGCGCGGTAGAAGCCTTAGAGGAGGCCAATATCGGTCCCGATGAAGTGCGTATCTTC
>WGEI01000590.1 GCA_015492875.1 Anaerolineae bacterium
TCCCGGCAAAGCGGGCAAGCGCTTTATCGAGCAGACGAGCGTCGTAGATGCGGTGCGAGAACTCTTAGATGAGGTACATGCAAACATGCTCAAACAAGCTACCGAGTTCCGCGATAGCCATATTCACGATGTCGCCAGTTTTGACGAACTGCGCGAGGTGATTGAGCAGGGCGGCTGGGCGCGCGGTTGGTGGGCTGGCTCTGATGATGATGAGCGCCGCGTTAAAGAGCACACAGGGGCGACCATCCGCTGCTACCCATTCGAACATCCTGAGGGGACGGGAACTTGTTTCTACACTGGCGAGAAGGCCGAGCGGGTCGCGCTTTTTGCCCGCGCTTATTAGATTTTCTGTGAATTGATAATGAATATGAGGGCGTACGATTTCCTCTTAGTACGCCCTTTATATTTCTTAACGCTGTTTCTTATGTGTTTCTGCTACTCTGGTTATATAATAAATACATATGGGAAAAATTGTCTTTAACCTGTGTAAACGCTGTAAAATTTTGGGGCAAACATGCAATGCAAAGAGCGATAAAATTCTGTTGGCCAATAAATTTACCCGCGTTGTTTAACATAACCACCGGCTGACATAGTTTGTGATTTGTGGTACAATCGCCGTTTGGCTGGTGCAGATGTTAAGGAGTAGTTGATAAATAAATAACAGTTGTTTTTGAAATAGTAAAACATGATAGTTTTTACCGGCTTTTAGGCTTACTTCTCTATCTTATATCCACCATATAATTATCGTTCGCAACAGAATCTGCCAAAGGTGCCGGACCCGAAAGCTGGGGGTAGGTGGATTGTATTTTTAGGAAAAGATATGGCTGCTTATTTAGTTGTTGATGTTGATGACCTTTTAGACCGTTTTCATCAAAAAGGTATCACAGTAGACCTGCAAGAACTCGCTGTGGGGTTGCGGGGCGGCGCGGCGTTGGCTGCTGGTCTTGTCAGTGCCGACCGGCTTAAATCGATTGCAGTAGCCAACTGGGAACAATACGATGCGTACGGACATGTTAACCCGCAGCACGTTTTTCGTGCGGCTGGTTATGAGGTTTTTGATTCTCCCACGCGCGAAAGTTTAGCCGATGTATTGATTATTCATTACTTCAGCTACGACCCACAGCCCGTTGATGAGTTGATTTTGGCCACCACTAGCCGTGACCTCTTGCCACTTATCAATCGCATCAAAACCACCCGTCGCGCCCGTATTCGTATGTGGGGTTCGGAAGATGTGCTACAGGGCACACCCTATGCCGATGAAATTATCTTCCAGCCCTTAGAAAATATGCTGGGTTTACAATCCAAAAATGTCGCGGTCTATATTGATTTTGAAAATATCGCTATTAGTTTGAATGAACAGGGCTTTATTGTTAATCTCGACCATTTGATAGACCGTTTCGTGAAACAGGCCAAAGCGCATGGTCAAGTGGTGAAGATGGCGGCTTATGCCCCATGGGGGCAGCGGGGGGCACTTCCTCCGCTGGTAGACTCTCAAGGGAGAGAAATCGCCGATGAAGCCCCTAGTCGCTTACTTTTAGCGAATATTGACCCAGTATTTAACTTGCCCGGTAAGAATAGCGCTGATATACGCATCGCACGCGAGATTATCACAGATTCTAGCCATCCCGATGCTGCCGATGTTTACATTCTCGCTAGCGGTGACCGCGATTTTAACGACGTACTCAATGCGATAATACAACGCGGCAAACAAGTGATTTTATGGGGTGTACGCGGCAGCACGAGCCGTCAATTGGCCAATAACCCCGGTGTCACCATTGAATACATTGATGATTTCACCAATTTACAAACACATCAATCACTCAGTGATGCTGTCGTTGGTCAAGATGTCGCTGACGCCTTCACCCCTTCACAATGGTCTAGTGTTGTCATTCAATTTGACCGCCTTGCTAATGAGCTTGGTACATTTGAAATCCCTAGCCGCCGTCTTGTCGAGCAGTTGCAACATGTTGGCGTTGTCGTTTCGCGCCCCCGTGGCGAAGATTTGGTTTCTCAAGCTGTCTCGTTGGGGATATTGCGCGTTGTTTCTGGGCGGGGACATCTGCAATTGAATGCCGACCATCCCATCGTTATTAAAACGCGCCTAGTCCGAGACCGCATCGTGCGCCGTGTGGCCAACACGCTGGAAGTGCGTGGTTGGGAATATGTGAACTATGGTTTTTTGCTCAAAGGCTTAGCTATGGATCACGACTTAGAACGCCCCGGTATGAACATTGATGATCAATGGCGCTCCCATTGGATAGATAGCCTTGTGCGTGAGCAGCTTCTGGTTCGAGAGCTTGTGCCCCATCGCCACAATCCTGACGATTTAGTGCCTGTGATTAAATTGCCAACCGATTTCTCGACGACAATGCCCCAGATGGACTATACACCCGCACCTGCGGCTAGCTTGAGCGGCATGCAATGGCAGCGTATGCCGCTAGAAGAGCTAGAGCAAATTGAACCGGAAACAGCAGATATGGTGCGGCGGGTAGTTGTTAGCATTGAACAGTTCACCAGTTTCCGTAACTTTGCTTGGTGTCCGCTTGGTAGTTTACATCGTCGCTTGCGTTTGTTTGATACTGGAATGTCGTTCCAACGCGCCGTTGAATACCTCATCGCCAACGATGCCGCAGCGGTGAATGAATACGACAATCCCCAAAGTATCTATAAGACAAAGGGCATTTCGATCAATCATGAGAGCGAAATTGTCCAACATATTTTGGAACAGCGCAACCGCTTCATTCAAATTCTGCTAGAACTCTATGAGCGCAATATCTTAATTACCGAAGACAATGTCGCCCGTCACGCAGCACCAGAAGCGTGGAATTGGGATTTATGGTTCTCCATTATGGAAACCGAAAATGTCTTGAACGCCTTGCCTAACCGATTAGGCCAATATAGCCTATTCCGCACCCACCACACAGTGAATCTCGTTGCTGGTGGTGCGCCGGAAGAGAATGAATGATGCTGGTATTGGCAGTCCCCAACCGCTCTGCTATAATACGGGCGCTTATTCGAAGACCATCTGGCTTATTGTCCTGCCAGATAGGTGACAGCAGCGAGGACATCTGAAATGTCGTTAAGCAAAGACGAAAAAGACGCAATCATCCGAGAATTTGCTCGTCATGAGGGCGATACTGGTTCACCGGAAGTGCAGATTGCATTGTTGACACGGCGCATTCAACAACTCACAGACCACCTGCGTGAACATAAACATGATAACCATTCGCGCCGTGGTTTGTTGAAGCTAGTCGGTCAACGCCGCCGCCATCTCAAATATCTAGCTCGTACAAATCCAGAGAGCTATCGCGAGATTTTGCAACGGCTTGGCTTGCGTCGTTAACGGCATCAAAGGTTTGCCCCCTTTTGGGGGCATATTTGCTATAATGCTGATGGTGTACCATATCATCGTCTTATTTGGCGATAGGCCGGGTACGCCAGTCCCCATTCTGGGGTAGAATTAAGTGATGTTGATGGTTGGCGCCCGGTGGGGCAGGAATTGGAGTGTGCGACTAAATCGATTGGGTTTGGCCGTACATGCCAGTCCCTGACTGCCGGGCGCACAGTTTTATTGATGTGGAGGCATCAAATCTATGACACAACAAGTACATCGTTATACCTGTGATTTTGCTGGCAAAGAGCTTATTATCGAAACAGGCAAACTTGCCCAGCAAGCCGGTGGTGCTGTAACCGTGCGTCTTGGCGATACTATGGTTTTCGCTACGGCGACTATGTCAAAATCAGCGCGCGACGGCATCAGTTTTTTTCCGCTCAGTGTCGATTATGAAGAGCGCCTTTACGCTGGTGGTCGTATCCCCGGTAGCTATTTCCGCCGCGAGGGCCGTCCATCAGAGCAAGCTATTCTCATTGCCCGCGTGGTAGACCGCACCCTGCGCCCGCTCTTCCCCAAGGGTTTACGCAACGAAGTTCAGGTGATTCTGCTCTCCTTGAGCCATGATGGCGAGCACCAAATTGATATGCTTGGCATCATCGCCGCCAGCGCCGCCCTCGCCATTTCAGATGTGCCGTGGAATGGGCCAGTGGCTGGTGTTCGCGTTGGCCTAATTGATGGTGAGCTAGTGGTGAACCCCACCCACAGCCAAATGGAAGATAGCCTGCTTGATTTGCGCGTTTCTGGCACAACAGATGCTGTGAACATGGTGGAATGTGGCGCTAACGAAGTTGATGAAGAGACGATGGTTCGCGCCCTTATGCTGGCACATGAATCCATCCAGCCGGTCATTGAGACTATTAACCGTATGCGCGAAGAGGTCGGCAAACCTAAGGCCGAATTCACGCCTTTCCTGCCTGATGAAGCCGTTGTTGCCGAAGTTCGCGATAAAATTTATGACCGCGTGCGCGAAATCATCATGAACCATACGGATAAAACCGAGCGTGCTGAGGCGCTTTCTGCTTTGCGCGACGAGTTGATCGCTGAATATGAGCAGCGCAATGCCGATGCGATAGCCGCTGCTGCTGAAGGCGAAGAGCCTGCTGTTGTTTCGTTGTCAGATGTTGCCGAAGGCTTTGAAGCGGTCGTCAAAGAGGCCGTACGTCAGCGGATTATCAAAGAGGGCATTCGCCCCGATGGTCGCGGTTATACTGATATTCGCCCCTTATCTGCAGAGGTGAGTATCGTTCCACGTGTGCATGGTTCTGGCTTATTCTCTCGTGGCGAAACGCAAGTGTTGACTATTCTCACACTGGGCACGCCACGCGATGCAAAAAAGCTGGATGGCTTAAGCCCAGAAGAAACCCGCCGTTACTTGCATCACTATAACTTCCCACCGTACTCAACGGGTGAAGTCGCCTTCTTGCGGGGGCCGAAACGTCGTGAAATTGGGCATGGGGCATTAGCAGAAACCGCTTTGCGTGCGATGATTCCCCCAGAAGAAGAATTCCCCTATACTTTGCGCTTAGTAAGTGAAGTGATGAGTTCCAACGGCAGCACTTCTATGGCCAGCGTTTGCGGTAGCACTTTGGCGCTTATGGATGCTGGCGTGCCCATTATCCGCCCTGTTGCTGGTATTGCTATGGGGTTGATTAAAGAGGGCGATGATGTCGCTGTCTTGACCGATATTCAAGGTATGGAAGACCACCTCGGCGATATGGACTTCAAAGTTGCCGGGACGACCGAAGGCATCACCGCGCTTCAGATGGATATTAAAATCGCTGGTGTGACGGAAGAGGTTTTGCGCCGCGCCCTAGCGCAAGCCCGCGAAGCCCGCATGAAGATTCTTGACGTTATTCTGGAAGCGATTCCCGAACCGCGCTCAGAACTCAACGACTATGCCCCGCGCATGGAAACCTTCCGTATTAGCCCAGATAAAATCGGCCAAGTTATTGGGCCAGGTGGCAAAACAATCCGCGCTATTCAAGATAAATACGATGTCAAGATTGACATTGAAGAAGATGGCTTGGTCTACGTCGCTGGTGTCAATGGGCCTTCTGTGATGGGTGCGATTGAAGAAGTTCGCGCCTTAACTGAAGAGGCAGAAATTGGCCGTATCTATACTGGCCGCGTGACCCGCGTTGAAGATTACGGCGCGTTTGTCGAATTTCTGCCGGGGCAAGATGGCCTCGTCCATGTTTCGCAACTGGCAGACTATCGTGTGGAATCAGTCGCCTCTGAGGTCAAAGTTGGCGATGAAATCATGGTCATGGTCATCGATATTGACCGCGATGGCAAAGTGCGCCTGAGCCGCCAAGCTGTCCTCGAAGGTTGGACGGTGGAAGAAGCCCGTAGCCGCGATCGTGGTAGTCGCAGTGGCGGCAATCGTGGCGGTCGTGGTGGCAACCGTGGCGGTGGTAACCGTGGTGGCGGTCGCGGTGGTAACCGTGGTGGTGGCCGTGGCGGAGACCGTCGCCGTAACTAGCTCATATTCACAGTGAATAGCAAGGGGCGCATTCTTGATTGGGTGCGCCCTTTTTTATCCTTGATGAAAACCGCAATTTTGCAACAATAGTTAAGCACGGGTGTAGTAGTATATACTGGGGGCAAGCCTTGAAATAAAGGGGGACGGTATGCCCACTGTAATTCCACCGCCAATCCAATCTCCCGCATGGAGTTCGCGCGCTAAACGGACAGTTTCGCTCATTGTCTTCATCTTAGCTTTACTGGCGCTCGCTTGGCTCTCCGAGATTTTGCCCATGTTGATTGTGGCTTCGGTGCTGGCTTATCTGCTGTCGCCAATTACGAACTTTATCGAAAAACACATGATGCGCGGGCTTTTTCGTCGATTGCCAACTCGTGGCCTTTCCACGTTGTTAACTTTGCTTGTTGTGGTGCTGGCGTTCATTTTCATTGCCATCATGATTATTCCCCCTTTAATTACCCAGCTGGAGGCTTTTGGTCAGCGCTTCCCAGAGATATTTTCTGGCTTAGAGGCCGAAGTTGAGCGCATCCTCAGCGAGCCATTAACGTTTAATGGTGAGCCTATTTTAATTGATGGTGAGCCTGTCATCCTTCTTGACCAATTAGGCGGCCAAGAAGCCGTAGATGGCATTTTTAACCTCGATAACATTGACTTAGTGGGGGCGGCGCGCGGTTTCTTAGGCACATTGGGCGGCTTAACGGGGCCTGCTTTCAGTTTTGTCGGCGGGGCGGTCAATATCATCATCAATTTGACCTTTCTCATCATCATGGTTTTTTACTTACTTAAAGATGGCCATCACTTTGCTCATAATTTTGTGCGCGTTGTACCTACCAATTATCAAGGCGACGCGCGCCTCTTGTTGCACGAGTTGGCACTAGTGTGGAATGCGTATTTGCGTGGCCAAATTATTCTTGGTTTGGTGATGGGGGGCGCGGTATTTATTTCTGCAACCGTTCTGGGATTGCCCAATCCTCATTTGTTGGGTTTACTCTCCGCTTCATTGGAATTTATCCCCAACCTTGGCCCCTTCTTAGCGCTTGTCCCCGCCTTTTTCTTCGCTCTGGTTTCAACCTCTACCACCATACCGTGGCTTGGTGGCCTACCTTTTGCCATTGTGATTGCCGTCTGGTGGACGGTATTGCAAAATATCGAGGCATTTGTTATTGTGCCGCGTGTGATGGGCGGCAACCTTGACCTGCACCCCTTTGTTGTGATTATTGCTGTTTTGGGCGGTGCGAGTGTCGCTGGGGCGTTGGGTGTCATTTTGGCCGCGCCTTTTGTGGCAAGCGCCCGTATTTTAGGGGTGTATTTGTATGCCAAGCTGACTGACCAAGACCCATTTCCCTATCGCCCGCCCGATAAAAAAGCACGTTCTGGCGTATTTTTGCGAATATGGTGGTCGCTAGGGCGTTGGAGTGCTCGCTTCCGCCGCCCCCAACCGCAAATGACAAACATGGACCAAAATTGAGGAGTGACCGATGGATGATAATACCCAAAGCATTGCAGAAACAGAGAACTATGAGGCATGGGTTTCGGAAGAAGAGGATGGCGAATTAATCTTCCACTTGGATTTAGGCCGTATGACCGTGCATTTCTTCCGCGAAGAATGGGATGAATTGCGAGAACTGATGCGCGCCGTCGAAAAACAAACGAGGCAAAAGTGACTAGCCCCAACCCTTATCATGCACTTATCCTAAAGCATCTTCCGCCTAGCCCCTCCACACTCCACTTACTCGATGTAGAGGGGCGTGTTGGTCATGAAATAACACAGCTGCGTGATGACCTTTCCCGCCATGTTGTCCATTGGCCACAGGATAGCGTTTCCGATGGGAAGGCTGATGCCGTTGTGCTTTTTGACCGCTTACCAGAGGCATTCATCCTCAATCGTGCGCTAAGGGCTTTGCGGCCCGGCGGACGCCTTATCGTGCTACTGCCACAAGCCGCGCCCTCAGATGCGTTTGTTCGTCTGTTAGAAGCACATGGGTATATCCGCATTCTAGTAGAGCCTGCATTAGAGGGGCAAGGGGTGCTTATTCGGGGTGAAAAGCCGCATACTACCGCCGACACGCATGAGCGAGTCGATGTCGCTGCATCGCGTGATGCAGATATGCTGACATTGGAGACCTATCGCGGGCGATATATCTATTTGCTGGTGATACAAACGCCTAATAAGCCCGTTTGGCGCTTAGCCCCCGATGAGCCGATTAGCTGGCAAGCTGCTGCACTACAGCTTGGCGAGAGCTTAACCCTTTTAGTATTTACTAGCTTGCCCAAAGCTGTGAGCTTCATGCAGGTTGCAGTTATGCAAGGTATATTGAGCGATGTTAATAAAATGGGGAAATTTACCCGCCAAGTCGCCAGCACGTGGCCTCATCACCTGTGGCTCAATCCAACGCCCGAAGCGATAAAGCACCCCATTACATTCGTTCACATTGACCACACAACCGCCGAAGCGCCCGATGAGTAAGTCTTTATGCCCTTAACCCTCGATGATTTGGATTTTCTAAGCTCCGATGTTGGCCAGTCTGTATTAAATGAGCTTGCCCAAACCAAACTCGACGATACGCAGACTTTGAAGCTACTCACCCATTTACGCCGCACCTTATCCCCAGAGCAAGCCTCAGCGGTTTTAACGATGGCGCGATTACAGCAAAAAGCCACCGCTAAATTCGGCCAAGTTGCGCGCCAGATGTTCTTCACCGAAGAGGCGCTGCAACAGGCGAGTTCGCCCCTAGTATGCCGCTATCGGGCACAAAAATACCATGCTCCGTCGATGATTGATGCTTGCTGTGGCATTGGCACAGATACTTTAGCGTTTGCCCAAATGGAGGGCGTTCGGCATATCGTCGGCTATGATATGGATGCTGTGCGCATTGCCATTGCCCGCTACAACGCCGATATTCTAGGCATTCCCGCCCGTTTTGAAGTCGGAGATGTCGTTGCTCCCTTATCAGCCGATGCCATATTTTTTGACCCCGCCCGCCGCGATGAGAATGGTCGTCGTCTCTTTCACCCTGAGCGCTATATACCGCCGCTATCAACAATAAACCATTGGTGGGCATCTCGCTTTGTGGCCAAGCTATCGCCCGGTGTAAATTTAGGCCACTTGAAAAGTTATGGTGGTGGCGTGGAGTTTATTTCTGTTCAAGGGCAGTTAAAAGAGGCGCTACTCATCATCGGCGATGACTTTACAGGATATAGAGCCGTCCTGCTCACTGATGAACATGCTTTGACATGGCAACGCACAGTCCCGCCCGATGTCGTCATTGATGCGCCGCGCCGTTGGTTGGTAGAGCCAGACCCTGCCTTAATTCGGGCTGGCTTGGTCGAAGATGCTGCTCAGGCATTTCAAGGCGCGCTATTAAATTCCGAGATTGCTTATTTCACTACTGGTGTAAAACCGTCATCGCCGTGGGTGCGTTCGTGGGAGATTTTGGATTGGTTGCCCTTTCAGTTAAAACGCCTCAAAGCCTATTTGCGTGAACGTAGAATAGGCCGCTTAACAATCAAAAAGCGCGGTTTTCCCATGACGCCTGAAGAGATAGCTGCCCGACTGAAGCTCAAAGGTGATGGTGAGGCTGTCCTTGTCTTTACCCGCTATCGAAACAAACCCATAGTCATAGTATGCGCACCTTTTGAAATTTCGTAGTTTTCGTACAGCTATGGTGCTACTATCTCCCCGCTTCTCATTGGTAAAATAGGGTAGATTGTCAAATACGCCTAATGATAGCAAGGGGATTGTAGTGCATGTTGCCCGAATTCCGTAATGAACCACTCACTGATTTTTCCGATGAAGCTAATGTTATCGCCTTCCGTGACGCTTTAGAGCGTGTTAAATCCATGATTGGGCGCACATACCCGCTCATCATTGGTGACGAACGCATTGAACTCGATGATACCTTTCCTTCGGTTAATCCAGCGCGTCCAGATGAAGTGCTTGCTTACTTTGCAAATGGCACAGCCGAACATGTCGATAAGGCGGTAAAAGTCGCTACACAGGCCTTCGAAACATGGAAATATACGCCAGCGGAGGAACGTGCCCGCTATTTACTTCGCGCTGCTGCCGAGATGCGCCGCCGTAAGCACGAATTCAGCGCTATGATGGTGCTCGAAGTGGGCAAGAGTTGGGCAGAAGCTGATGCTGATACGGCTGAAGCGATTGACTTTTTGGAATACTATGCTCGCTTGATGATGAAGCTCACCCGTAGCAGCGACCTACTCACCCCCTATCCACCAGAGCAACTCTCGCTTGAGTACATTCCACTCGGTGTTGGCGCGATTATCCCGCCTTGGAACTTCCCCAACGCCATTGTGACCGGTATGACCTCTGCCGCATTGGTGGCGGGCAATGCAGTTGTGCTTAAGCCAGCTGAACAAAGCCCGTGGGTGGCTTATCACATGTGTGAACTATTCTGGGAGTGTGGCATTCCTGCTGGGGTGCTCAACTATCTCACTGGCCCCGGCGAGGTTGTCGGTGCCGCCATGGTTGAGCATCCTAAAACCCGTTTTGTCTCATTTACCGGCTCGCGTGAAGTTGGCGTCCAAATTTATGAGAAGGCGGCCAAAGTGCAACCGGGCCAAATTTGGCTGAAGCGCGCCGTTCTAGAGATGGGCGGCAAGGATGCTGTGCTTGTAGACGAAACAGCGGACTTAGCTGCCGCTGCGCAAGGGATTGTTGCCAGCGCTTTTGGCTTTCAAGGGCAGAAGTGCTCCGCAGGTTCGCGCGCAATTCTCGTTGCTGATGTATACGACCATGTTACCGAGCAA
Source organism: Anaerolineae bacterium (assembly GCA_015492875.1). Taxonomy (GTDB): domain Bacteria; phylum Chloroflexota; class Anaerolineae; order Aggregatilineales; family Phototrophicaceae; genus S146-30. The sequence goes on from WGEI01000590.1 coordinate 10,644, forward strand.
GTGCTGGAGCTAACACGTAAGCTCACAGTTGGCGCTACAGATGCCGGCCCCGATGTTTATATGGGGCCAGTCATTGACCAAGACGCCGTCAACAAAATTATGTACTATATTGAAATTGGCTCTGCCGAAGGCGAATTGCTGCTAGGCGGCCATCTCATCGAAACCGATACCAATGGCTACTTCATTGAGCCGACTGTTTTCGGCAATGTTCCGGGAGATGCGCGCATTGCCCAAGAAGAGATTTTTGGCCCCGTACTCGCCCTAATCCGCGCTGAAAATTTTGACCACGCGCTAGAAATCGCCAATAGCACAGAATACGGATTGACTGGCGCAGTCTATAGCCGCGACCGCCGCCGCTTGGAACGGGCACGCCGCGAGTTCCATGTTGGCAACCTCTACTTTAACCGTAAGTGTACTGGTGCGCTGGTTGGCGTGCATCCGTTTGGTGGTTTCAATATGAGTGGTACAGATAGCAAAGCTGGTGGCCCCGATTATCTCTTACTGTTCACACAAGCTAAGAGCGTGGCCGAACGCTTATAGCCATTAAACTCTATACAATCGTTGCATAAAGTATCGTATAATGTGCAAAAAGAAACAGGTCTGCTCAGTCAGGCCTGTTTTTGCCATTTACCTTTATTGCCGGAGTGTTATGATGAACCCAACAGAGCCACTACGCAGTGAAATTTTGACATGGAAAGATGTCGATAAACTTTTAGATATTCTCGTCCCAAAAATTAAAGCGATTACCTCGTTTGATGCTATGGTGATGATTACACGTGGCGGGATTATTCCGGGCGGTTTATTGGCCGAAGCGCTGGGTATTCATCATGTGCTCACAGCAGCGGTAAACTTTCCCGCGACTGAGCAAGCTGGTTTAATGGCATGGCCAAAATTTTTGCAATTTCCCGATGAAACGCTTTTGCAACGCCGTGATGTGCTCATTATTGATGATGTTTGGGGCAGTGGCCGTACCAGTACCTCCGTTCGGGCGCGGGTGAATGCTTCTGGCGCGCGCAGTGCTTATACTTGTGTGTTTCATTTTAACCCCTATCGCTCGCTCTTCAGTAAGGCAGAACCCGATTTTTATGGCGCAGTGACCGATGCTTATATTGTATACCCTTGGGAAATTGATAGGGGGATGCGCGGTCTTGAAGTCGATTCTCCCGAACCAGAGATTAACTAATTACCTAGTTGACCAGTCTATTGCACATAAAAATTGCATATAAGTGGTTTTAACCCGCTATACTCTCTTTCCGCTTGTGTGTTATAATGAGTTACGGGTGTTGTGAATGTATGTTCACTATATCTTGTTGCGCCGGGCGGTGGCGTTTACTCTCATCACCTGCAAAGGTGTACCGCCGACCAAAATCTTTACGAAAGGAGCACGCGCTTTAGAAGACTACCCCATTATTGGGGTTAAGTTCTAGCGCTATATCTCTCATATGGATAATGCAATACCTAATATCGACCCGGAACAAGAGGAAGATTTCGCCGCTTTGCTGGAAGAATCTTACTCCTACGAGTTTTCACCACCTCGACGTGGAGAGATTCGCAATGCCGTCATCCTTGAAATTGGTGAGCGCGAAATCATTGTAGACCTCGGCGCCAAACAAGACGGCGTTGTTCCATCGCAAGACCTTGAACGTCTAGATGATGAATATCGTTCTACTTTGCAAGAAGGGGCGGAGGTGCCGGTTTATGTCATCAACCCCCGTGATTCTGATGGCAATCTAATTGTTTCTATTAATATGGGCTTACAACGTTACGATTGGGAAAAGGCGCGCGAATTGCTTGCCAGCGAAGACGTGGTAACTGTTACAGTTACTGGCTCTAATAAAGGCGGCATTTTGGTTCGCTGGAATCGTCTGGAGGGCTTCATTCCCAGTTCTCATCTCGTTTCCGCCGGATTTTCGCAGGATCGCCGTGATGCGTGGAATTCCCTTCTCGGCGAGCAACTCCATGTCAAAGTTATTGAGGTTGACCAAGACCGTCGTCGCCTCATCTTCAGCGAGCGCGAAGCACAGCGCGAATGGCGTGCAAAACAAAAAGCGCGTCTGCTATCAGAGCTGCACGAGGGGGATGTGGTTAAAGGTACGGTGACCGGCCTACGAGACTTTGGCGCATTTGTAGACTTGGGCGGCGCTGATGGCCTCATTCATGTCAGCGAACTTGCTTGGCATCGTGTAGACCATCCGCGCGATGTTTTGCGTGTTGGCGATGAAATCGATGTCTACATCCTCAACCTAGACCGCGAAGCCAATCGTATTGCGCTCAGCCGCAAACGCCTGCTAGAAGATCCATGGGAGCAAGCTGCGGAACGCTATCACGAAGGCCAGCTTGTCGAAGGCACAGTGACTAATGTTGTTGATTTTGGCGCATTCGTCGCATTAGATAACGGCTTAGAAGGCCTATTGCACTTGAGCGAGATGGGCGATGGTTCATTGAAAGAGCCATATTCCTACGTGAAAAAGGGCGACCGCCTCACTTTGCGCATCAGCCACTTAGAGCCTGAAAAACGTCGAGTTGGCTTCACCCAGCGCTGGGGCACGGATACCGCCAGCGAAGGCGATGGCGGCGAGGCCGACGCTGCTGAGGTACAAGCCACTGCCGCAGAGGTTGAGCCGTCTGCTGATGATAGTGTAGATGAAACACCTCCTTCTGAGGATGAAGCCTAAGCTTTCTGTATTGACGACTAAGGCGTCCAATTTTGGGCGCTTTTTGTTTTGTGAAATGCTGGTTTTTTAGCCCGCTTTGCCTTGTTGACAAACATAAACCCAACTTGTATAATTTGTCACGATTTCACGGGAAGGGGGGCCGTTACCCAGTAAATGGGGTTAAAACGGACGAAAAAAACAACTTGAACGAACATATTAAGTAAAACGAAAACTGAACAAAACTCGGACGCCAATCGTTGGGGCGTGCCGGGTTTTGTTTTGTCTCTCGTGAAATCATCCGCAAACCAGTTTTTTGGGAGTTAGATTATGACGGAAGTAGAGACGCCACTCCAGACTGAAGCCGACGAACTTGATTTTGCGGCCTTGCTGGAAATTTCGCTCGCCGAAACACAAATCGAGCGTGGCGATATTGTAACCGGCACTGTGCTTTCAGTTGATCACCACGGTCTTATTGTTGATGTGGGTTGGAAGCGTGATGGTATAGTCCCGCGCCGTGATATTGAACGCCTCAATATGTCACCCGATGATTTTGAGGTCAATCAAGAAGTTGATGTTGCTGTTGTTCGCTTAGAAGATGCCGAGGGTAACCTCATCCTCTCTGCCTCTCAAGCCCGCCAAAGTGAAGATTGGAAGCAAGCTGAAGCGTTGTTAGCTGCAGAAGAACCTTGGGTTGGTAAAGTGATTGATTCCAACCGTGGCGGCTTGATTATTCCTTTTGGCCATCTTCGCGGTTTTGTCCCAGCTAGCCATGTGAGCGATTTACCGCGCGGCATTCACGATGCTGAGCGCGAGGCCTATTTGCGCAAATTGATTGGGCGCGAAATTACCGTTAAGGTGATTGAGGTGAATCGCCGCCGTCGTCGTCTTGTCTTTAGCCAGCGCGATGCCGAACGTGAAACCCGCGAAGCCCGCAAAGATGCTTTGTTACAAGAACTTACCGAAGGCGAAGTGCGGCGTGGTGTTGTCAGTGGCCTGCGTGATTTCGGCGCATTTGTCGATCTCGGTGGTGCTGATGGCCTCATTCATATCAGCGAATTGGCTTGGCATCGTGTTAACCATCCTAGTGAGGTCGTTAGCGTTGGCGACGAAATTGAAGTCTACGTACTCCGTTTGGATGAAGACGGCAAACGCATTGGCCTGAGCTTGAAGCGTCTGCAACCTAATCCTTGGGCGCTGGTGGATGAAATGTATCATATTGGCCAGTTGATTGAGGGCACGGTCTCCCGCGTGGCCGATTTTGGTGCATTCATCAGCATGGAGCCTGGTATTGAAGCGCTCTTGCATGTTAGCCAAATCGCTTCTATCAACTCAGTTGACCCGCAGACTGTGATTCGTAGCGGTATGCGTTTACTCTTGCGCGTCATCAGTATTGAATCTGATAAACAGCGTCTTGGCCTCAGCCTGAAAGACGTTACACCGGAAGAGGTGGAGCGTTGGGAAAATCAGGTGGATAACGCCACTGTAGCCGAGCTGCTCCCCGTAGAAATGGTTGCGACGGAAGAAGAGAAGGCTGAGGAAGCCCCTGTTGCTGAAGTTGCTGAAGCAGATGCCTAACGCCTGTCTTAACTGACGGTAGAAATTTGGCACTAATTTTTGTAAAATCATGACATTGGTGACGCGGGTGGTGATACCCGCGTTGCCATGTTATCATCTGTTATCATTCGTTATTGTCGGTTATGTCTCGATATTTGCTGAGGAGGCGATTGTCTACATATGGTACAAGTAAAGCTGAAACCCGGCGAAAGTCAAGATGGTTTACTCCGTCGTTTCCGTAAAAAGGTCACCAACGCGGGCATTTTGAGCACTGTTCGCCGTAAGCGCTGGCATATCTCTAAAAGCGAGTTGCGCCGTATCGAGAAGAAAAAGGCGATTCGTCGTGCGCGCCGTCGCCAACGTAAAGCAATGGGGCGCTAGGTGTTTGCGCCCGGCGTTATTCTTGAGATGCCTGATGGTGTCTCGTTACTATACAGGTGTTGATGCCTGAACCGCTGTCGATTTTCGCGCAGCGGCTTGTTGTTTTAAGTCTCAGCTGCGTTATGGTATGATAAAGTTAACGCAATGAGAAAAAGTAGAATGGTTCAAGGAGTCATATGGCGAAGCAAGACGATAAAATTGAGGTAGATGGTATAGTTGTCGAAGCGTTACCGAATACCCAGTTCCTAGTCGAATTAGAAAACGGTCATAAAATTCTGGCCTATCTCTCTGGCAAAATGCGCAAATACTACATCCGCATTTTGCTTGGCGATCGTGTTCGCGTTGAAATGAGCACTTATGACCCTTCGCGCGGGCGTATTGTCTACCGCTATCGAGATAGCCAGCGCCAAGAGTCATAAAACCCTCTTTGCACATTAGGCAGTTATAGCTTAGATAAGCTCTATAGTGCGCCCAATTATTGGCGACGGCTTTTTCTATTGGGGTTTTATTCCCCAGTGAACTGCCATTGTGCCAAACATGAATAATTTCCATTGTACCTGCTCTATACCTGCATTGTGCATGTTGGCTGCCAGATCTTCGGGCGTTTTGAAGGCCTGTGTAGAACTCGGCAAGTAGCTATACGCATCTGCGCCTTCAGTCCCGACGATAATACGCCCCAGCAAGGGGATGACGTATTTCAAGTGCATCAGGATAAATGGCTTGAGCAAACTATCCTTTGGTGGGCTGCTGTCTAATATGACAATGCGCCCGCCGGGTTTGAGCACCCGCAGTTGTTCTTTCAGCGTTTGGGGAATATCAATAACATTGCGCACCAAATAGCCAGATGTCACCGCGTCAAAAGTGTTATCGGGGAAGGGGAGCTTGAGGGCATCTGCACCTACCCAGCCCACACGCCGCCCGTTTTTCAAATGTTGACCGACATACATCATGGGCAAAGAAAAATCTGCGCCAACAATTTGTGCATCAGGCGTGTTGCGTAACGCTTCAAATGCAATATCTCCCGTACCTGTTGCCAAGTCTAAAAGTTTGCCTCCAGCAGGCAATTGGGCTTGTTTAACCACGAACCGCCGCCAGCGCATATCCTGCCCGAATGTCATCAAACGGTTCATCAGGTTATAGCGCCGCGCAATGCGCCCAAACATATCTTGCACATATGTTGCCCGTTCTTCACCGGTTAGATGTGCCATTTTCCCTCTTATCATCATCTGTGCTAAATATCACAAATACATTATAAGCCTTAATTCATAGCTTATCTACGCATAGTTGAGGCTATATATCCTCAGGTTTGTTTTATACTGGTATGAACAACCGAGTATGGGATAGTGCATATATGAATTTGCGTTTTCATGAAATTGCCGAACAGCGCAATCGCGTCTTAAACCCATTGAGCGAAACGCGCTTGATGCAACTTGCAGAAAAAATAGAGTTACACGAAGCGACACGCCTTCTAGACCTTGCCTGTGGTCGTGGTGAAATGTTATGTCAATGGTCTGCTACATATGGCATTATGGGTACAGGCGTCGACATTAGCGAAGTATTCATTGAATCTGCCCGCGCCCGCGCCCACGAACTCAATGTTTGGTCACGTTTGAATTGGGTTGTTGGTGATGCCGCTGAATACCCCCAACCATTTCACGAGTTCAATATCGTAAGCTGTCTTGGTGTGACGTGGATAGGTGGAGGTTTAGTCTGCACGTTGAAAATTATGCTAGAAGCCCTTAAGGTTGATAACGGCTATATTATCGTTGGCGAACCGTATTGGCGTCAATCACCAACACCAGAAGTCTATCACGCTATAGGCACGCAGCCCGAAACTTTTACAACATTGGGCGGTTTGCTAGCGCGCTTCCAGCAAGTGAATTTAGAGCTTGTCGATATGCTCATCAGCTCTCATGAAGAATGGGATCATTACCATACCAGCCGCTGGCATAGCGTTTACCAATATCTGCGAGATAATCCCCAAGACCCAGAGGCACAAGCTTTATACGAATGGAATGCACATAGCCGCCGCGTGTACCTGCAATATGAGCGTGATTATTTGGGGTGGGGCGTTTTTGTGCTCCGACCTGCTTAGCCCTTGCCGTTGGTCTGCATCACTTCGTCGATGAAAGCCTGCATTCGCTCATAGTGTGAGCCGCGCCAGTATATCTGTTTGCACACAGTACACTGGTGAAACTCGTCATAGTATTTCGCAGTATTAGGCGGTAGTTGTTCGCGGATATTGGCTTTCTCTACTGCCGCCAGATTGCCATTGCAGCGTAAACAATGGCGAAATGGTATGGCTTGTTCGAGCAAGTTATATCGCGCAATAATCTCATATAAGCGCTTTCTAGGCTTAGTTTCCCGCACATAATAGCCATAAACAACGCGGCTACGTTTCAATAGGCCTATGTCGCGCGTCAATAGAATGCGCTTCTCTAAATCGGAAATCGCGGCCAGTGCATCATCGGGATAATCGTTGCGATATAGCGTATCAAACCCCAACATGCGCAGATAGGCCGCTAACCGCCCTAAGTGCGTATCTAATACAAAACGTGGCCGTCCCTCATATGGCGGGACAAGGCGAATACGCTCAGGCAAATCCATCGCTTCATAATCTGGGTAAACATGGACAATATCGCCTGTTTGGACGATGTAATCGAACCCTACCGAGCTTTGATTGACCACCAGTAGCTCAATTTCTGGATGCGGTACGCCGATTGCCTCCACCATATCCTTAATGGATGCGCGCCTATCAAAATCATAGCGTATCGGCTGATTGCGTTGTCGTCTAGACAAGAAGAAATTGAGCCTGTCATAAAAATGAAAGGTGGCTTGTTGTGTCATGATTATGCACTAGGTCGGTATGTTTCAATCAACACCCAATCGCCAATCTGTCGCCGCCCACAAGGTTCAAGGCCTGCTCTGCGTAGTGCAGCTTCTACTTCTTCAACTTGACTATCGATGATGCCGCTGAAAATCGCTCGTCCGTTGGGGCGCACGGTTTCGCCCAGTCGGTGTTCACACATCTGCAAGATAATTTTAGCCAGAATATTGACAACCACCAAATCGAACCGTCGGGCAGAGGTGATGACACTCTCCAGACTGCCTGTTTGCACGGTAATTTTGTCAGCCACACCGTTCTGCTCGCAATTGGCCTGTGCTGCTTCAACGGCTATGGGGTCAATATCTAATGCCCATATATGAGCCGCACCCAGTTTTGCGGCGGCAATCGCAAGAATGCCGCTACCACAGCCGAGGTCTAGTATTTGCGTTGCAGGCCGCACCATACCTTCCAACGCTTCAAGGCAAAGCTGCGTTGTCGGATGTGTGCCAGTGCCGAACGCCATACCGGGGTCTAATGCGATTTCAATATCATCTGGCTGCAATTCCGCCTCTTGCCATAATGGCCGAACGACCAGCTTTCGCCCGATGCGTATTGGGTGATAGTGCACTTTCCATGCTTCTGCCCAATCTTCTTCCCGCACCGCGCGATATTCTGGCATAGAGAATGGAACAAGCTCACTGGCTAATGAAAGCACCGCACTGATTTCTTGCTTAACCGTTTCTATGCGCTCGTCTTGAGGGAGGTAGCCGCGTACCACCATGCGTTGTGGCGGGGGCACTTCACCATCATCCGTATCTGGCGGGATGTCTAATTGCTCTACTGAAACCCCTTGATAAGCATAGCGCTGTAGGATTTGCGCCACTGATTCCGCCGCTTCGCCATTCTCTGCGATGACCGAAACTTCTACCCAATCGCTCATATCGCCTCTATCAATTCCCTCATAAATAGACGAGGCGGCTATAGAGAAGCCGCCTGTTGCCTTTTGCTATGAATGTGCTAGGTTTAGTTTTCGCCAGCGAAAAAGTCCATCACACGGTCGAAGAAACCGCGCCCGTTGGATTGTGGCGTGATTTCATTACCCAGCGTCTCCGCCAGTTGCTCGAATAACTCGCGTTGGCGCGGGGTGAGCTTTTCTGGTATGGCGACTGTCACATAAACCAGCATATCCCCCCGACCAGAGTGAGAGCCGTCGCTGCGTAAACGGGGGACGCCTTTGCCCCGTAAACGGAAGACTTTGCCCGTCTGTGTGCCCGCAGGAATAGTGAGTTCAACCTCACCATCGATTGTTGGGACGCGAATTTTATCCCCTAATGCGGCCTGTGCGACGTTAATGGTGATGTCGAGAATGATGTCATCATCACGCCGCTTGAAGTATTCATGGGCTTTGACATGAATAATCACATACAAATTGCCAGCAGGGGCGTTGTTTTCGCCAACATCGCCCTCGCCGCGCACCTGTATTTGCAGGCCTTCGTTGACACCCGCAGGGATTTTCACCTTCCGCCGTACCCGCCGCCGCGCGCGCCCACTGCCGCTACAGGCGTTACATGGTGTATCCACAACTGTGCCGCGCCCGCTACAACGGGGGCAGGTCGATACCCGCACCATAGAGCCGAGAAACGTCTGTTGTACTTGACGCACCTCGCCGCTACCGTTACATTGCGGGCAAGTCACAGGCCGAGAACCCTCCGCCGCCCCGCTTCCATGGCAGGTATCACAGGTCTCTAGGCGCGTATATTCAATTTCTTTGTCGACGCCGTTAACCGCCTCTTCAAAGCTGATTTTAACA
>WGEI01000591.1 GCA_015492875.1 Anaerolineae bacterium
CAGCCATCATTCATGCCGGGTGCATTGCCAGCAGTAACTTGCCCGTCGGCTTCGAACGCCGGCTTCAGCTTGGCTAAAGCCTCTAAGGAGGTGTCGCGGCGAATAGGTTCATCGCTATCGACGATGATTTCGCCTTTGCGAATGCGGATGGTGACCGGCACGATTTCATCTTTGAACTTGCCGGCATCTGTCGCTTCACCAGCTAACTTATGACTACGGAAGGCGAACTCGTCCATTTCCTCGCGGGTCACTTCTAATTGGCGGGCGATGAATTCAGCAGCATTCCCCATACCCCAATCGCATAAGTGACACCAGAGGCCATCATTTTGGAGCGAATCAATCATTTGCACATGGCCATATTTCTTGCCAGTGCGCATATTGGGGATGAGGTGCGGGGCGTTACTCATGCTCTCTACACCACCAGCAACGAACACATCGCCATCACCAGCGTGGATGAAGCTACTTGCGAGCATAACAGCTTTAAGGCCGCTGCCGCATACTTTATTGACCGCGACACCGCCAACTTTATCGGGCAAACCAGCGCCAATGCTAATCTGGCGAGGTAAGGCTTGCCCCACACCAGCAGACACAACATTACCAACAATCAGTTCATCAATATCTTCAGGGTTAATACTACTACGCTCTACTACGGCTTGATAAGCAATTTTGCCAAGTTCTGCCGCAGAAAGTGATGAAAGCACCCCCAAAAACTTGCCTTGCGGGGTGCGGGCGGTAGATAAAATTACTGCCTCGCGGGCATGTTTACCATTAATAGTCATTTTGCATCCTCTTGTCCAAACAACTCCTGCCAAACAGCTTTTAGCTCACGATACGTATTATCTAGCGTATCGGGAATCACACGGGTCTCCCCCACTGTGCTCATAAAATTCGCATCGCCCGGCCAACGCGGCACAATGTGAAAGTGATAGTGCTGGGCTATACCGGCGCCAGCTGCCGCGCCAATGTTTGCACCAATGTTAAACGCCGTCGGGTTATATAGTTTGCGTAAGGCGGCCATAGCGCGGTTAACCATGCGCATCAGGTCAGTTAAGGCGGGGGCATCTAGTGCCTCTTGCGATTCTATATGTGCATAGGGCACAACCATCAAATGGCCATTGTTATAAGGGTAGCGATTTAAGGTGAGATAATGATAAGTAGAGCGGGCGACAACATGTTCAATATCATCATCGGAGTCAGTGGCTGCTTTATGACAGAAAACACAGCCATCTACGGGTTTCTTCTCGCCGCGAATATAGGCCATACGCCAAGGTGTCCAGAGATGTTTCATTGTTGAATGTCATGTGCTGTACCGATAAGACCCACTGATTATAAGGTGCAAAAGAGGCGCAAACAAGCGAACGGTACAAGTTCTGTGTCATTCAGTGGTAGAATGTGGGCATATTGACCAATGATTTGACATTAAAGACCTATGGCTTTAACACAGGAAGCACTCAAGCAAGTATTGCATCCTCGTCCACATCGCTTTTATCCTTCGGCAGGCAGCACAAACGACCTAGCAAACACATGGTTGAAAGAGGGTGCACCGGCAGGGAGTGTTGTCATTGCCGATGAGCAAAAAGAAGGACGCGGGCGCAAAGGGCGTGTATGGTATACGCCGCCTCATGTGGCACTGGCTGTTTCAATTATCTTAAAACCCCCTCAGCAATTTTTGCATCGTATAAGTCTATTGGGCGCGGTAGCAGTCGCAGAATTATGCCAGCATGCCGGCGCAAAAGGCGTAGGCATCAAATGGCCTAACGATGTTCAAATTCACGGGCGGAAAGTGTCTGGGATATTGCCAGAGGTGGTCTGGGATGGTGAGACGTTGTTAGGGGTTGTATTGGGTATAGGGGTAAATGTGCGGGCGGACTTCGGCGGCACAGAACTGGCGCATATCGCAACTAGCTTAGAGCCAGCTGTTGGCCAGCACTTAAAGCGCACGACACTTATTCACTACCTGCTTCAGCGTATTGACTATTGGTCTCAGTTTATCGGTGATGTGCTCTTATTTAATACGTGGAAAAGCAAACTTAATACATTGGGAAAAGCAATTCGCCTAGAATATAACGGACAAATCATTGAGGGCGTGGCAGTAGATGTTGATCAAAACGGCGCATTAGCTATCCGTACTACCAATAATGAAGTTATTAGCGTTTTGGCGGGCGATATTGCACTAACAGAAACGCAGTGAGCGGAGTCTAGCATGGGTATTCGTCTAGATTGGCAAGTAGAGGCTGAACAATCCCATATTCATACAGAGCGTGAAGACCCAACATTAAAGTGGGCGCGGCGACGGGCACGGTATCGCTTGCTGGGGTTCGTGGTTGTTGTCCTATTTTTCATCGCATTGGGCATTAGCTTTATCGCTTATCGCCTCGATACTGTGAATAAAGCGATAGAGCGCAACTTGCGCCAAACTGTTGAAGCGGAAATGGCCGCATTGCGGTTTGGTGACCTGAATACGTTTCTGGCGCTTCAGCATCACGATAATCTGGCATGGATTGCCGAACAGCAAGATACCTTCGAGGCCTATCAAACGCTTAAAATAGAGCATGAAGTTCAACTAACGGGCAATGTGCTGCAAGTGTATATCGAAGGCAATCGCGCACGGGTACATGTAGAAGAGATTATCGATGGTGTGCCATATACCCGCCTTTGGTTTTATTGGCGCTTTGAAGACGGGTGGTTACATGTCCCACCAGATTATACGTTTTGGGGGGATTTACGCACTTATGAGGGGGAACATGTTACGGTGCGCTATCGCGGGGTAGATGACCCGCTAGCCGTAGCGGTTGGATTAAAGTCGGAAAAATGGGTGCAAAATGCGTGTGATATTCTCACCTGCCCTGAAGGGATGCCGCACATCACGATAGATATTTTGCCAACAGGCGTGAATGATATTCAATGGGCAGAGAGCAACATGTGGCAAATGCTCATCCCCTCCCCTTATGCAGAGCGCGCCCGCAGTGACCGCCCATTTGATACAAAAATGCAGGTCTCAGTAGCGACATTGCTCGCCGAGAGGATTGTCAATGTGACCAGTAACGGGCTAACGCCAGCATATCCAACGGATAGCTATTATTTGCGCTCGGCAATTGTGTCGTGGTTAGTTGGCCAATTTGTAGAGATAGACACGAATTCCTTCCTCATTGCCAGCCTAGCGCAAAATTATGGTAGCGATAAAGTGGGGCTTTTATCACGCAGCTTAACGCCGACGAGTGACGTGAGTATTTTCTCCGATATTCTCGATAAGCGTCCATTGAGTGAGTTAAGGTTAGATTGGCGAGACTTGTTGACTTGGCGATTGGCCACAGAAGATGAACTCATTCGGCGTGATGACCTGAATACCTATTTGAGCCTGTACGACACTAACGACGATGCGGCAATTAATGCGGCTTACACCCATTATGCCGAAGGCCCTTCAGCGGAGCCGCGTGTTGTCGTTGCGGTAACGCCTGAAGTGGGCGAAGATGGGTTAGCATACTTACGCGCTATAGCGGTTCAAGGGCAAATCCAAAGCGAAATTCGCTTCCGGTTAGTGAATAATGTATGGAAACGGGTTGAGTGATACCAAACTGCTGAATGTGCTAAAATAGTTATAGAATGTATCACGGATGAGGAAGGAAAAGCTGATGTTAGATGACCTGCGGAGCAGCTTTGAAGAAGATGAGTTGGGTGTAGATTTTGAGGAAGACGAGTTTGCAGATTTTGACTTTGAGGGACAGGTCATTGCAGAAGCCGCCCCTAAGAAATTTTTAGGGATGACGGCAATGGAGCGCATGATTCTTTCAATTTTCTTGTTCCTCAATGTTTTTGTGCTGGGCTTAGCCCTTCTCGTCGCCACAAACAGAATTCAACTTTGATAAAACAACTTGTAGGGGATGGCGAAGAACAACCATCCCCTGATAGCATTGCGCATTCACTATTATTCTGTAGGCTTGAGCACCAACCGCGCACTGGCAGCAGCCTCTATTGGTTCAGCAGACCACAGCATGGGGTGATATTCGATATTGCGCCACATATCAATCATATCCCCATAGTGTTCGCTGAAGGGATGCCCACTTTGGCCTGTTGTGTTGATGGCTAGGCTGTTATCAAAATCGCCCAAGTCCACAATCATCCGCATTGACGCCCCTGAGTTTACGAAAAAGCCTTCGGCAGCGTCCCAATTAGCAGCGTTGACAGTTGCGGTACTGCCGCTAGTGGCGACTGGCCCACGATTGACCATATTTTCAATAAGCCCGATGCCACTCAAGCCCAACGGGTTGCTGGTGAAAGCCGTTGTGTGTATATCGCCCCAACGCCAATCATCACGATTACCCCCCAGCGCGGCGACAGCGTTGTCATAAGCTTCGCGGAAGGCACGCACCAGAATATCGTCGCGGGTCTCTACAACATCGGTATTCACATCATCCCAAAGCACGTGCTCTGGCTCTTGGGATAGTAGATACATAGCCCACATTTCGCGGGTAGTGCCGCTAATTTCAATAATGTCCTTGTACTGGTCAGTGAAAGTATTATCCAGTAAGGCAACCCAGAAATAGGCATAAAAAGCGGCGCGTGGGCTATCCATGTGCATCTGATAATCCCAGTCTAACAGCCAATCACGCATGGCATTGAGTTGCTCATCACCAAAATCTATATCCGCTATTAGTGGCAATAGCTCTTCAGCACTGATGATTTTGTTATCGCCCTGAATGGCTTGCATGGTTGCAATCGTATGGGCGTCTTCTGCCTCAAGCAACTCTACAATTCGCTCGCCACGATAGCCATAATCCCAGTAAAGGTCAAAAACATAGTTGGCGTCTTCGCCAAACTGGTCGGCCAAGTTTTCGGCCAGTTGCTCATAGTATTCAGGTGGTACAAGTGCCTGATTTGCAGTTGCAATGTAACCGCGTTCGGGATTAAAGATGCGCGGCAATTCATCAAAAGGCACATACCCAAGCCATTCATAAGCATCGGTTGTGCCATCTACCGGCAAAACACCGGTATGGCCATTGGCACGAATGGGAACATTGCCGGGCGTTTGATAGCCGATATTGCCCTCTACGTCGGCATAAATAACGTTTTGAGCGGGGGTATCCCAATAGCGAAGGGCTTCACGGAATTCCTCCCAGTTGCTCGCGCGGTTTAAGCGCATAACAGCTTCAAAGACTGTGCCCGGTTCGTAAGCTGTCCAGCGGAAAGCAAGCGGGTTTTCGTTATTGAAGCCCATTGGCTGACCATTTTCATCAAGTTCATTATCGTTGATGATGGGGCCAAGATGCGTTTCGCGAACTTGAATCGTCACGGTTTCATCGCTATCACCAAAGCGGATAACCTCTTCACGAACCGTCATATCGCGCCATTCACCGTTCCACTCATATTGCAGCGGATTTTCTGGATTGACTTTAATGCGATATAGGTCTTGTGTATCCCAGCCGACGTTTGTGACAGCCCAAGCGATGCGTGCATTGTGGCCGATCACAACGCCGGGGGTGGGCGAAAAGGTGAAACCAACAACTTCATAAGGGCATTCATCAGACACAGGCCGACAATGTAAGCCGATTTCATACCAAATTGACGGCATTTGAAAGCCCAGATGCGGGTCATTGGCCAGCAAGGGCATACCGCTGGCGGTTTTGCTACCATGAACAACCCAGTTATTGCTACCGATACCAGAGCCTTCGCCAAAGATAAAGCGCCTGTTGGGGGCGATATTGCCCGCAAATTGCGTCTCCCCTACTGGAACAGCGGCGGTATCACTTTCTAGGACAGCGAGTGTATCTTCAGAAAGTGGCAAGTCTTCGGGGAAGATAATGGTGGGTTTATCTTCAAAGGGGAAAAGCGGTGCAATATCCAGCACGAAATCTTCGCTGAATTCGTTATAAAGTTTATCAAATATCAATTCCTCGCTACGATTGCCACTCAAATCCCACGCCATCACTTTGCCCCAGACTAATGTATCGATGGGTGTCCATGGGCGGAGGGGGATGTTGACGCCAGTAATGCCGAGAATGTTATATTCCATCGCTAGTTGAGAAGTGGGGCGGCTTTCAATATAGGCATTAACGCCATCAGTAAAAGCTTGTAGTACGGCTTTAGCATCATCGCTATACGCCTCAAAATCACGTTCAGCAGCCTGCCGCCAACCAACAGTGCGAATGAAAATATCTGACCTCATCAAGCTATCGTTTTGACCAGTGAGTTCTTGCAAACGGCCATCACCAGTGGCGCGGTAAAATTCCATTTGCCACCAGCGGTCTTGCGCTTGGGTAAAGCCTTGTGCAAAGAACAGGTCATAGGTATTGCTGGCATAGATATGGGGGATGCCCCACTCATCACGCACAATCTCTACAGTATCTTGTAAACCCGCTACGGCCAACTCGCCATCATGCAGAGGCAACGGGCCGCGCGTCCAGTTGGTGATGACAACCGCACCAACAATGACCAGCAATACAATCAAAAACAATGGTAGAAGTATTAAAATACGCCTCAACGTCATCTCACACAACTCCCTCAAAATTAATTGAATATTTATTTAGCAATAGAGCTGTTGTTGTAACGCATTTAGGCGCATTACGCAAACTTTTAGTATATTACGGAGAAATAGACATAACAGCTACTCATCTAAAGCCTGAAGTTCAGCTTCAATACGTTGGGTGTAATCCATAGCTTGCTGTGCCCAAAACCCAGATGGCGAGAGAGAGAGATAGCGCAAAAAATCCTCTAGCGCCTTTTCACGAGGCCCCATGGTGTAGAACAAAACGCCACGATGAAAATATGCGGGAGCATAAGCGGGGGCAATTGATAAAGCAGCGTTGTAATTGCTCAAAACGGCATCCCATTCGTAGAGCAAAAGCACCATTTGCCCGCGCAAGGTGTATAGTTCAGCCATATGTGATGGATTGTAAGCGACGTAAGGGAGCTGGTGATAAGCGCTAATCGCTTCATCTATCGCCATAACGGCAGCATCGTAGTCAAAGGTTAGTGCATAGAGTTGGGCTTGCGTCGCCAGCAGTATGCTTAATTCGTATGGCTGCGATGAAAAACGCGCTTGCATAGTTTGAATGAGAGAAAAGGCTTGGTCAGTTTGCCCCTGTTGCCAATAGCTCCATGCTAAATTAGCTGCAGTTGCGACATCGGAAGATGAGTTTTGGGCTTCTAATAGACGGATGGCATCATCAAACTCACCAGCCAATAGGGCACAATTTGCTTGAAAGAAAGCATCTCGCAAAAGCGGTGAATTCATATCCTCAACACAGACACCTTCGCCATAAAGTAGGATAGCCGCAATAGCTTCATAAGAGGCCACGGCAAAAGTATCTTGCGCATCATGCCAGCTATAAAGTACGGGGGATAGTCGTTGCAAAGGCGCAGCACGTTCGTGGGGAATATATAGCCGCCAGTCCGTGGGGATAGTCACATCCAATACCCATTTGTCGTTAAGCCCTGTCAACTCAAATGTCAAGTTAAGGGTGTAGCCATAATCGTTGAGTAAATCATCCAAATTTTGCGCAAATTCATCAAGCTGTAAGGAGGCAGAGGCGCTATTCCAAACCATAAGTTCGATGGGAACAAGTTGATTTTGCGCTTTGAGGGAGAGTATGGGCAGTAAGAACAAGACGTATACGCCCAGAATCACTTTTATCCCCAATTGCCCCTGTAAATATCCCAAAATATCCCAAATTTCGCCCTTCAACAAGGTCACATCACGCCTCCTGAAATCCATTCCTGAACTCGCTTTATAACGGTTTTAAGGGTATAATAAAGGGGTATATGGTGCGGGAAAAGCCCCGCCTAGTTTAGTCGCACAATGGTTGACAAATTTCGCACTTTCCTAACCCATAAACACGCAATCAAAGTCCACCTGATGAAGGCTTAATAGATGCTCAATGCCACATCCGCCATATGTCGGTGTATTGAGATATTTTGCCAATAGTTATCGTGGACAAACCCTGAAGGGTGAAAGGAGTAAAAGCGGCAAGAGGCCGCCTGCCAATCATGACGGAAATCGGCACAGTACGAACGATAAACATCAATGAGGAGATGCGTGGCAGCTATCTTGATTATGCCATGAGCGTTATAGTAGCACGCGCCCTGCCCGATGCACGTGATGGGCTGAAGCCCGTACACCGCCGCATCCTTTATGCAATGTATGATATGGGGTTACGGCCTGGCACCCCTTATAAGAAAAGCGCGCGCATCGTCGGCGAAGTTTTGGGTAAGTACCATCCCCATGGTGACCAAGCAGTCTATGACGCGATGGTACGTATGGCTCAAGATTTCTCTTTGCGCTACCCGATGGTGGACGGGCAGGGCAACTTCGGCAGTATGGATGGCGATGGCGCAGCAGCGATGCGTTATACAGAGGCGCGTATGGCGGCAATTGCTGCGGAGATGTTGGTGGACATCAACATGGATACGGTGGATTTCACCGATAACTATGATGGCACACAACAAGAGCCTACTGTTCTGCCCGCCCGTATTCCCAACTTACTGATTAACGGCGCATCGGGTATCGCTGTGGGTATGGCCACCAATGTACCCCCTCACAATCTGCGAGAGGTAGCTGCCGCTATCAACTACATGATTGATAACTATCATCGTGTAGAGGACATTTCTGTTGATGAATTAATGGAATTTGTTAAGGGGCCTGATTTTCCCACTGGTGGCACTGTCATTGTTGGCGATGAGTTGAAAGAGGCCTATGCCACAGGTAAAGGGCGGGTGGCTATCCGCGCTCATGCTGAAATTGAAGAGGGGCGCAACGGCTCTATCCAAATCGTCTTCACATCAATTCCCTATCAAGTCAACCGTGCGTCTGTCGTTGAGCGTATTGTGAGCATGGTGCGCAGCGGGCGGCTGGATATGGTGCGCGACCTGCGGGACGAATCTGACCGAAATGGGACGCGCTTAGTGGTTGAGTTGAAGCGCGGCGCACAACCCCTGACTGTACTCAATCGCCTATATAAATTCACCCAATTACAGAGCACTTATGGCATTCAAATGCTGGCGCTGGTCAATGGCGAACCACGCAATTTGAGTTTGCGGCGGGCACTGCAAATCTATATTGAGCACCGCTATGATGTCATCGTGCGACGCTCTAACTATGAGCTGAATAAACTACGGGCGCGGGCGCATATTCTTGAAGGTTTGCTCAAAGCGCTATCGAGTATTGATGCCATCATTCAAACAATTCGCTCTGCATCAGATGCTGAACAAGCGCGCAACGAGCTACAAACACGCTTTGAGCTATCGCAAGCGCAAGCTGAGGCCATTCTCGAAATGCAGTTGCGGCGTTTGGCGGCACTAGAGCGGCAGAAATTACAGAATGAATATGATGAGGTCATGGCGCGGATTGCCTATTTAGAAA
>WGEI01000592.1 GCA_015492875.1 Anaerolineae bacterium
GGGCAGGCTATCGACAAACTCAATTTTAGCCGGCACCGCAATCGGTCCAACTTCATGCCGCACATGCGCCTTCAGCTCATCTGCCAGCGCATCGCTCGCCTCAAACCCGGCCACGAGGATGCAATAGGCATAAATCACATTGCCCTTCACCTCGTCCGGAATGCCAATCACCGCCGCCTCTGCCACTGCTGGATGGCTCACCAACCCGCTTTCCACCTCTGCCGTGCCCAAGCGGTAGCCACTGACCTTAATCACATCGTCAATACGGCCAATCACCCAAATATAGCCATCCTCATCCTTACGGGCGCTATCGCCAGCCAAGTACCAGCCCTGCTCTGCATATTTGCTCCAATACTGGCGCACATAGCGGTCTGGGTCACCGTAAACCGTGCGCAACATGCTCGGCCATGGCTTCTTAATCACCAAATTGCCATCCACCCCCGGCGGGCAACTATTGCCCTCATCATCGACAACATCCACCTCAATGCCGGGGAATGGCCGCGTGGCGCTACCGGGCTTCAGCCGCACACACGGCAACGGCGTAATCATGAAACCACCCGTCTCCGTCTGCCACCATGTATCCATAATCGGGCAGCGCTCTTTGCCAATCACACGATAATACCAGCGCCACGCCTCTGGGTTAATCGGCTCGCCCACCGTGCCCAACAGCCGCAAACTGCTCAAATCGTGGCGGGTTGGCCAAGCATCGCCAAAACGCATCAAACCACGAATGGCCGTCGGCGCAGTATAGAGGATAGTCACGCCGTAATTTTCAATAATACGCCACCAGCGGTCGGGATAAGGATAAGTTGGCGCCCCCTCATACATAATGCTCGTCGCGCCCAAAATCAGCGGCGCATAAACAATATAACTATGGCCAGTAATCCAGCCGGGGTCTGCCGCGCACCACCAGCGGTCATCATCTTTAATATCAAACACCCATGACAGCGTCGTTGACGTATAGACTTGATAGCCGCCATGCGTATGCAAAACGCCCTTTGGCTTGCCCGTCGTGCCGCTGGTATACAAGATAAACAACGGGTCTTCAGCGTCCATCACCTCAGTTTCACAGGTTGGTTGTGCAATCGGCAAGTTCATCAGCTCGTGATACCAATAATCACGCCCCTGCTCCATGTGCACCTCATGCCCCGTGCGCTTGACCACAATCACCACTTCGACCACTGGCGAGCGGTGGATGGCCTCGTCCACAACATCCTTCAGATGCACCACCTTGCCCCGCAGCCACGCGCCGTCCGCCGTGATAACAATGCGGCTCTGAGCATCAGCGATGCGGTCGGCCAGCGCCTGTTCACTAAAACCGCCATACACGACGCTATGTGGCGCGCCAATCTTGGCACAGGCCAGCATGGCGATGATAATCTCCGGAATGCGCCCCATGTAAATCGTGACGCGGTCGCCCTTTTTCACGCCCATACTGCGCAACACATTGGCGAACTTATTCACCTCTTGCCACAGTCGCCAATAGGACATGGTCACCGTATCGCCCGGCTCACCTTCCCAGATGAGCGCCAGCTTGTTGCGCCGCCAAGTCTTTACATGACGGTCGAGCGCGTTATGGACGATATTCGTCTTCGCCCCAACGAACCACTTGAAGAACGGCGCCTCGCTATCATCCAGCACCTTATCCCATTTTTGATACCACTCCAGAGTTTCGGCACGTTTCGCCCAAAAAGCCTCAACATCAGCCATCGCCTCAGCATAAACTGCCTCATAATTCTGCACATTGGCCTGCTCAACAATATGCGGCGGCGGGTCATACCATTCACTCGTCGGTGGATTGAACGTCTCTTCGCTCATGAAAAATACCCCTTTATAAAACTAGTTAGTAAGGTGATTTAACTAACTTCTCTGATTATAGCGATAAACACGGCCTTCCGCAAATCACAACCCCTATATCTCAGTATACTGCACTCCCCCACCCCACGCGCCAAATATAACTGCCCGTCTTGACTGTAATAACATGGATGCAGACTGCCCCCAGCTTGAAGCCTTGAAAATCCTGTTAGGAATATAAACAACCAATGGTGCTAGGACAGACTGCCGCAGCAATCCATCCCCAGCGCCAAGTGCACTTTTATCACATTTTCGGCACGCAATGCCGAGCAATGGGGTCGAGGGGCCGAGCTGAAACTTTCAGCCGTTCCCTTGCAGGGTGCGGGACAGCGTCCCGCGTAACAACGTTAGCCCTTGTATATGGGAGCACCCTACCCCCAACCCCTGTCTTAGGGCTAATCGTCGAGGATGATTAGCCTCAAAAATCCTGTTAGGGATATGAACTAACAGGCACTAGGTCGAACTGCCGCAACCGCTCACCTTTATCCTATTTCGCGAATGCGCAGCATTCGCCCAAAAAAGTTTGTGGCATGGGGCAGCGCCCCACAAAACAACGCCACACCATCGCCGCCCTATCCACCGGGCATTGTCCAAAAGTGTACATGCCCGTCTTGGCTACCAACCGCTAGTAGTCCTTTCACAGACCAATCCACGCTCACCACATTATCCGCTTGCCCGTTTATCTCGCGTATAATTTCGCCTTCTTTAACCCGCCAAACGCGCACCATATTATCTGCGCCACCACTCACTAACATGCTATTGCCCGGTGACCATGCCACATCGTTCACATCCGCCTCATGGCCATGATAGGTTTGCAACAGCTCGCCAGTGGTTGCATTCCAAGTGTGAATCGTATCATCTGCACTGGCGCTGGCCAGAGTGACGCTATCGGAAGCCCAAGCGAGCGCGTTAACGTCCCCATCATGTCCAGACAAAACCTGCTTCAAATTCCATGTCGTGGTATCACGCACAACCACACCATCGATGTTTTGCGATTGTTGCCAACCTGTCGCATCCCAAATATAAATCTTGTCGTCATAGCTACCTGCCGCCAACCAAAGCCCATCGGGCGACCATGCCACACTGCTCACGACATCTTCAGGCTCTTCCAGCGTCGCCAATAACTCACTAGAATTGAAATCCCAGACGCGCACGGTGCCATCCCAACTCGCCGAAGCGATGCGTTCACTATCTGGTGACCATGTCAGGTCAAGTACATCATCAGTATGCCCCTCGAAGCGCAATAAAAAGCCGCCACTGCGCGTATTCCACGAGCGTATCAGCGTATCGCGTCCGCCTGTGATGAGCCGCTCCAATGTGGGCGACCATGCTATGGCGGGGACATCACCATCATGCTCATCAAGATGAATTGGCTGCGCAAGTAAATCCGCCATGGTATAGATGAAAACACCGTTAGAAGTAGCGACTGCGATTTTTTCACCATTGGGTGACCACGCTACTCGGAACAAAGTGGCGTCGGTATCAATCGAATCAACCGCCATATAGGGCACTTGCGTCGGCGTCGCCGCTGCAGTTTCAGAGGTGACTTCTGCCGTTGCCTCGCCTGCCCCACCAGAGCAAGCGGCGATGATAAGCATCAACACCAATAAAATAAAACTGGTCACATAATACGTCTTGTTGCGTCGTATAGTTGGCACGGTCATCAGTAGACGCCCCTTTCTCGATGATAGAGTCAACATTGCTAGGACAATTGCGAAAAAGTATACCGAAAAATCAGACTGGTGAACAATAAAAGCTAATACCGCGCCAAATCTATCGCGCGCGCTATCGTTTAGCGGCATAATAGAAGGGCGTTGGATAAGTATGCGGGGGCGTTTTTATGGACAAGGCCAAGCCACTACTGGTCTATGATGGCGATTGCGGTTTCTGCAAAATCTGGATACGCAATTGGCGCTATCTGACGGGCGATCATATCGACTATGCCCCCTCGCAAGCTGTCGCCGAACAATATTCCCATATTCCACCACAGGCCTTTGAAGAAGCGGTTCAGCTCATCATGCCTGATGGCAGTTACACCAGCGCTGCTGATGCCGTTTTCCATACATTGCGTTACACGGCTGGCTATCGTTGGCTGTACTCGCTCTACCGCTTGCCGCCCGTCCGCTGGCTCACCGAAGCCGCTTACCGCCTCATCGCCACCCACCGCGACGCTGGCTATAAAATCACCCGTCTGCTGTGGGGGGATGGCCCCGGCCCGCATAGCAACCGCTTCATCCGCTGGCTCTTCCTGCGCTTGCTCGGCTTTATTTACTTCATCGCATTCATCTCATTCGGTCAACAAGTGCTCGGTCTTGTTGGCACAAACGGCATCCTTCCCGTCAGCCGCTTCTTAGAAGGCGCTTATGCTAGCTATGGCGCAGAGGCCTATCGCCTCTTCCCGACTGTGCTGTGGCTCAATAGTGGTGATAGCGTCTTATTGCTTCTCAGCTATGGCGGCGCGCTCTTGGCGCTTTTGCTCATCTTGCGGGTGGCGCCGTCATTGATGCTGGTTCTGTTGTGGTTTTGCTATCTTTCGCTTGTGACCGCTGGGCAAGTCTTCATGCGCTTTCAGTGGGATATGCTCTTGTTAGAGACGGGTTTTCTGGCGATATTCCTCGCCCCGCCCACCTTGCGCCCCCAAGCCATCGACCGCCACGAACCGTCCGCTTTTGTGATATGGGCGTTTCGCTTCCTGCTATTTCGGCTCATGTTCAGCAGCGGCGCCGTCAAGTTGCTTAGTGGTGACCCGTCATGGCACGGCCTCACCGCCCTCAGCTACCATTACGAAACC
>WGEI01000593.1 GCA_015492875.1 Anaerolineae bacterium
AAGCTGATTTTGACATCGACAGCAATGTCATTCCCCGGTCGTGGGCCGCTGCGCCGCCTTCGTGAGCGTCCGCCGAAATTACTGAAGAACTCTTCGAAAATTTCCTCAAAACCCGCGAAGCCTGTTCCGCTAAAGCCGCTGCCTGCGCTACCTGCTACCCCTGCATGACCAAAACGGTTATAACGGCTGCGCTTGTCATCATCGGACAACACGTCATAGGCTTCGGCAATTTCCTTAAACTTGGCTTCGGCTTGCGGGTCGTCGCTCACATCGGGATGGTATTGCCGTGCCAATTTGCGGAATGCGCGCTTGATTTCATCTTTGCTTGCGTTGCGGCTAACGCCTAATATCTCATAGTAATCTCGCGCCATAGCGACTCCCGTGTTGAACCCTCTTTCGCAATGTTTAACCCGTGTGGGGGCTTGTGCCCCCTATTTTATGCTTCGCTGAATTCTGCGTCGATGACATCTTCATCCGGGCCACTATCACCGGATGTGCTATCCGTTGCGTCTTGCGGTTGTTCTGCCTGCTGGTACATACTAGCGCCCAAAGATTGAATGTGTTGCGCTAGTTGCTCAGTCGTGTTTTTAATCGCGGCTATATCTCCGCCTGCTTGGGCTTTGCGCACAGCCTCAATCTTCTCTTGGGTTTGCTTTTTGGCTTCCTCTGGCAATTTATCATCGAAGTCACGCAGCAATTTTTCCGCCGTGAAGATAGTTGTTTCCGCCTGATTGGTCACTTCCGCCGCTTCTTTGCGTTGGGCATCTTCGCTGGCGTGTTTTTCTGCCTCTTCCACCATCTGCTGAATTTCTTCTTCAGAGAGGCCACTGCTGGCGGTGATAGTGATTTTTTGCTCACGCCCCGTAGCTTTATCCTTCGCACTCACATTGAGGATACCGTTTGCATCAATATCAAACGTCACTTCAATTTGTGGTACGCCACGCGGTGCAGGCGGAATGCCATCCAGAATGAAACGCCCCAGCGATTTATTATCTGCTGCCATCGGGCGTTCGCCCTGTACAACGTGAACTTCCACCTGTGTTTGGTTGTCCGTCGCTGTGCTGAAGACTTGGCTTTTGCGAGTGGGGATAGTTGTATTACGCTCGATTAACGGGGTTGCCACGCCGCCAAGCGTCTCGATGCTGAGCGTCAGCGGCGTAACATCCAACAATAGAATGTCTTTAACTTCGCCGCCGAGCACCCCAGCTTGAATAGCTGCGCCTAAAGCAACAACCTCATCCGGATTGACGCTCTTGCTAGCCTCCCGTCCGAAGAATTCCGCCACAGCCTTCTGAATGGCGGGCATACGGGTCATACCGCCGACCAAAATCACATGAGCAATATCGCTTGGTTGTAAATCCGCATCCTTCAGCGCTTTTTCTACTGGCCGCATCGAACGCTCGACCAAATGGCTTGTCAGGCTCTCTAGTTTGGCGCGGGTTAGTGTGGTGTTCAGGTGTTTTGGCCCGCTTGCATCGGCGGTGATGAAGGGTAGGTTAATATCGGCAGTCAACACGCTAGAAAGCTCAATTTTAGCCTTCTCTGCGGCCTCTTTTAGGCGTTGCAGTGCCTGACGGTCTTGCCGCAGGTCAATGCCATTTTCCTTTTTGAACTCTTCAGCCAGCCAATCGATAATGACCTCGTCGAAGTTATCGCCACCTAAGTAAGTGTCGCCATTGGTGCTCTTCACCTCAAAGACGCCGTCTGCCACTTCGAGAATAGAAATATCGAAAGTACCACCGCCGAGGTCGTAAACGGCAATCAAGCCTTCGCGGTCATTGCCGAGGCCATAGGCCAAACTCGATGCTGTCGGCTCATTGATAATGCGCAATACTTCGAGGCCAGCGATACGGCCTGCATCTTTAGTAGCATTACGCTGCGCATCATTGAAGTATGCCGGTACCGTGATAACCGCCTGTGTCACTGGTTCGCCCAAATAGGCTTCAGCATCAGCTTTGATCTTTTGCAAAATCATCGCCGAAATCTCCGGCGGGCTATATTCACGCTCCCCCATCTTGACCCGCACATCGCCGTTCGGTGCTTCCAGCACTTGGTACGGCACACGCTTAACGGCTTCTTGTACTTGCGGGTCATTGAAGCGGCGACCCATAAAGCGTTTGACCGAGAAAATCGTGTTTTCTGGGTTAACAACCGCTTGGTTACGTGCCACTTTTCCGACCAGCCGCTCGCCAGTTTTGGGGTTAATGGCGACTACCGATGGGATGAGCCGCCCGCCTTCTGCTGACGGAATGACCGTTGGCTCTCCACCTTCCATAACAGCGACAACAGAGTTCGTTGTGCCGAGGTCAATACCGATTATTCGTCCCATGTGTACTGCGCTCTCCTGATTAGTCTTACCGAGAAAAACAACTCTGATATATGCCCGATGAATTAGTTCGCAACCCGCACCAATGCCGGGCGCAACACTCTCTCACCACTGGCATAGCCCTTTTGCAAAGTTGCGGTTACGGTGCCGCTTTCGGCATCGCTCTCGCTGTCAATGCTGACAGCTTCATGTAAATTCGGGTCGAATGGCTGCCCCACAGGATCGATTTCTTCAACCGCATAGGTTTCGAGCAATTTAGCTAACTTCTTTTGGATTAAACCAACCCCTTCGAACCACGAGTTTTCCTGTATTTCTGACGGGACATTGGCCATTGCCCGATCAAAATCATCAATAATCGGTAGCAAATCGGCAATAGCGTCTAACGCGCCATTTTGCCGTGCCTCACGCATTTCGCGCTCAATACGTTTTTTGTAATTAGCGAATTCTGCACGGGCACGTTGCCAACCGTCGAGGTTCTCTTGCGCTGCTTGTTGGGCAGCCTGCAATTCAGCTTGAATGGCCGCCATACTAGCTTCTGTCACTACCTCTGCTTGGGTTGTCTCTTCAGCAGTTTCTTCGACAGCTGCCGTTTCGTTGGCTACTTCTTCTGGCATATGGGTTTCCTCTGTATTCACAGTCCCTCCTGATGCAAAAAATCCCCAACGGGGCCTCATGCTCGCTTAGTGTAACCAAGCATTGATAGAATAACATTAGCAAAAGGGATATAATGACCTCTTGCCATTTCATTCTATCCACATGATACCCTCGTTGGTAGGGTTGTTTATATGAGCTGCTGTGATGATGTGAATTTATGTATCAGGTGTTTCTTTTTCCTCAAATTCATCTAAAGGTTGGCCATAAAGCTGCGCCATCATATTGGTCATTAAACTAGAGACGTAACGCACTGTATGAATAGCGCGCCCATAGTTCAAATGCGTTGGTCCTAAAACGCCCATAGCGCCGCTCATACGCCCCGGTATGCCATAGCTGCCCAGCACAAGGCTAAGGTGGCTTAGCGCTTCATAGCGCCCTTCGCCACCAATCAACACGCGCACATTACTGTCACCATTTTGGGGGTCAAAGAGTTCGTTCAGTATGGTATTGAGAAAGGCGCGCTCTTCCAAAACACGAAGCGCTTGTTCTGCGCCTTCATTATCCGTAAACGAACCGATGATACCACTGAGGCCATCGCGGTAAATGATGCGCACTGGATGGTAATTGGCCTGTTCAATAATATCAGCGCTGAGGTCGGTAATCTCGCGGTCGAGCAAGGGCAGTTGCACCCCTTTAAGCCGAACTTCGTTTGCGGTTAATCCCATACACAGGCGATTGATGCGTTCAGCCACTTCGCTGAGTTGCTCTTGTGGAATTGGCTCTGCCAAGTTGAGCATACGCTGGTGCACTTCACCGCTTTGCAGCACCAACACCATCAACACCAAACGGCCTTGCAAGGAAATCAATTCCACATGCTTGAAGCGATTGATCTCGCTAATGGGTGGCGTAACCAATGAGGCGGTATGGGCAGTTCGCGCTAAAACTTTCGCCGCCATCCGCATCCATTGCTCTGTTTCCATCGGCACGCTTTTGAATTTTGATGCGATATGCTCTTGTTCAGCCTTACTCAGCTCGCCCTGCACGCTCAGCCGTTTGACAAAATAACGAAACCCCTGCGTTGTGGGTACGCGCCCCGCCGAAGTATGCGGTGCCGTAATATAGCCCAATTCATCAAGTACCGCCATCTCATTGCGGATAGTCGCTGAGCTGACATTGAGGTCGCAATTTTCAGCTAGATATTTTGAACTAACTGGCTCAGGATGCTCGGTATAAGCGCGAATAATTAAGGCCAGAATTTGCTCTTGCCGCATGGTGAGTTCTGGTAGGTTTTCTGCTGATTCTGGTGTCATAGCCCTACCTCACATTCAACTCTCTTTTTTTATCAATCATAATATAACTCTACACCGTGTTGTCTCAGAATGCACGTAAGAACCTTACATATCTCTTCGTCTTTTATTCAACTAGATGGTTGTAAATTCTAGAAAATGGACGCATTCTCTGATTTCCGGTTTGTGGTATCATATTTCAGTACGCAATACTTATCAGATAAGGAGCTGCGAACGCATGAGTGATTTGACACTCGAAGTAAACGAAGCCGATTTTCAAACACAGGTGCTAGAGTCCCCCATTCCGGTTTTAGTAGATTTTTGGGCGGAATGGTGTGGGCCATGTAAAATGCTGGCGCCGATTGTGGATGAAATCGCCGCTGAATATGGTGATAAGCTGCGTGTTGTAAAAGTTGATGCTGACGCCAATCCTGCTGTTTTGCAGCGCTACGGCATTATGGGTATTCCAACACTGCTCTTGTTTAAGGGCGGGCGGGATGTTGAGCGCATTACGGGCTTTAAGCCCAAAGACAAAATCCTTAGCAAACTTGAGCCGCATCTTAGCTGAGTAACTATTAGAAATAACAACGCCCACTTCCAAAGTGGGCGTTTTGCTTTATCGTTGGCTTTTGGGTACTTAATCACTTGCCGGTTCTGTTGCCGCATCTGGCGATGTTTCGGGCATATCGCCACCCTCTTCCACCGCTAACGGAATGACGAACTGGAAGTTTGACCCTTCGCCTAGTTTGCTTTCCACCCATATTTCGCCATTGTGCAATTCGATGATATGTTGGGTAATCATCATGCCTAAACCGGTGCCCGGCTGGTCTTGCGCTGCGCGATTAGAACTGCGGAAATAGCGCTCACGGAAGATTTTTTGCAGGTCTTCCTCGCTCATACCAATGCCATTATCTGCTACAGAAATATACATCACATTCTTATGCAAGTTGCCGTTTGGTGTACGATAACTGGTTTCTGGGCGGGCGGTAACCGTAATTGTAGAGCCGGGCGGGCTATACTTGTGAGCGTTACTGACGAGGTTGGTCATCACCTGAATGAGGCGCGTTGCATCCCCGATGATTAAGGGCAACCCTTCCGGTACATCGTTGACGATGGTTTGCTCTTTTTCTTCTACTTGCTGCATAAATGGGCGCAAGGTTTCTATCACCACATTGTAAATATCAATCGGCGATAGCTCGATACGGAACTGACGCGCATCCATTCGGGCAATGTCGCGCA
Source organism: Anaerolineae bacterium (assembly GCA_015492875.1). Taxonomy (GTDB): domain Bacteria; phylum Chloroflexota; class Anaerolineae; order Aggregatilineales; family Phototrophicaceae; genus S146-30. Next base: position 5,446 of record WGEI01000593.1, read on the forward strand.
GGTCATTGATGATAGTTTGCATACGCTCAGCGTTGGCGCGCAACACGTGCATGATTTGTTTTTGCTGTTCTGTCAATTCACCCGTAGCGCCTTTGAGCATCATCTCCGCATAGCCTTTAATAGGCGTTAGCGGGTTTTTTAGCTCATGCGCGGCGAACGCCATGAATTCAGATTTGCTCTCATCGGCACGGGTGAGTTCAGCATATAGCTGCGCGTTACTGATAGCGATACCCGCGTTTTCTGCTAGACGGCGGGCAAAGTCCCAATCGGATAGACTGAAGCGCGGCTCTTGGTTCGTTTCCAGAATGAGAATGGCATTGACTTCATCACCAGAGAGAATGGGGATAGTAATCTGGCTGATAGACCGTCGCAAGCTGGGGATATAGTCTGGGTCAATGCTCACATCCAGCACAATATCCGGCGCTTTAGTGCGCAGCACACGGCTCACAATACCTCTATCAAGCGGCCAAATATCTCCATTCGCCCCTTCTGGTGTATCATCTTCATCATAGCCATACTTAGCGACAATATGGAGCTTGGGCGGTGTATCCTCTACAATGCCCAGCGCGCCCGCATTCGCCCCTGTGTTCGCCACCGCCCAGCGAACGGTAATTTCCGCCACTTGGTGCAAATCCAGCGTACGGTTCAATTCATGGTTAATGCGGTCTAGGACTTCTAGCTCTTTTAAGCGCTGGCTGAGCTGTTGGTCTGTCATTTGGAATAGGCGCGCATTCTCAATGGCGATAGCCGCTTGCCCAGCAAAGGTAGTTAACAGCTCGGCATCCTCATTGACGAACATAGTGCCATCGCGTTTATTCACCACTTCCAGCACGCCGATAACTTCATCTTTGGCAATGAGCGGCACAGCCAAAATAGAAGAGGTGTGGAATTTCTCTGGCGCTGCTTCACCTTCCCAACGCGGGTCAGAGGCAGTTTCATTCACAACAACAGGTTCACCCGTATCCGCGCAGCGCCCCGCGAGGCCATGACCCGCTTTAATGCGTTGTCCAACGAGGTCTTCCCCACCACCGCCAATCGCCACGCGGAAAATGAGGTCTTTAGAGCCATCTTCCGCCATAAGAAGGAGCGAACCCGCTTCGGCGTTCAAAATTTCCACCGAACTTCTGGTGATAAGGTCTAGCAATCGTTCAACGTCGCCCTCAACAGCCACCATCTGGCGACTAATATCGTTCAAAACTGTGAGCTGGCGGGCGCGGGCATTGGCTTCGTTGAACAGACGCGCCTTATCTAGCGAGGTCGCGGCCAATGAGCCAATGTCATTGAAGATGTTGTATTCTTCCTGTGTGAAGGGTTCGCCATCTAATAACCTGCCAATGGCAATAACACCGAGAATGCGGTCACCTGCCAACATCGGCACCCCCATCCACGGGCGTAAATCATGCGTGATGAAGGGTAACTCGGCGTGACGCAGCGTCATTTCCTCGATGAAGTTTTCGACACGTATCGCCTGCTGGCTGGTAATGACCTCGCTGAATAAATCATTCCCCATGTTCCAGCGTTTATTTTCCTTTTCTCGGTCGCGCTCATAATCTTCTTGGAAGAACGCAAAATACAGTTGGTTGCTAGTGGGGTCATGGAGCGTAATGTAGAAGCATGGCGCTTGCACGAGACGGTTCGTTTGGGCACTAATGAGTTCTAGTAAATCCTCAAACTCAATCGTGAAGTTTGCCGCTTGTCCAACTTGGCTGAGCACATCAAGTTCATTCACACGCCGTTGTAGCGAATCAACCACCTGTGCCCGCTCAACTGCAATGGCCAATTGGGCAATCACGCTGCCAATAAAGCGTAATTGGTCATAGTTGTATTCAGCAATGCCAGAGCGCGGTGGGCCTAGACTGACAAAACCAAGCAATTCGCCTTGACTATTGCGTAGGCCAACCAAAACCATCGATTTGAGTATGTTAAGCCGTACCCGATCAATTCGGATTTCATCTGGCCATGGGCGTTTAGGCTCTAAATAAATCGGATATTCCACTTGCCGTAACAAGGTGGCCACGCCGCTATCGACGCCGAAGACGACATCCGTTTCTCGCTGAGTGCGTCCATAGGCGACGAAAGCATCTCCCGCTGGATTGAGCAAAAATAGAAAAACATTCGCGGGATGAATAGTCTCTTCGAGCAACTCTCGAAAAGCGCCGACAATCTGCTCATACTCCGTCAGCGTAGTGAGCTTCTGACTAAAGGATTCTAGTTTTTGTTGGTAATTGCGCCGCGCCCGGTAGAAAAAGCGATCAACCCGCTCTTGCAAGCGAGTTCTTACGGGGATGAAAAGCGCAGAGATGATGAAAACAGTTAAAGCGATAACAATGGGGTCACTCGCTCCAAGCGCGTTCTGCGTCAAAATACTCACGCCCAGCACTAGCGCGAAATAGCCCGCAATCAGCGCTATCAATAGCAGCGTATAAACCGCCGTTTGGCTGATGATGTAATCAGTATCGAAACGCCTGTATTGCAATACCGCATAAGCGATGCTCATCAGCGGCAATACGTAAAAGGGCATAGTCGCTTCGGCATTAAAGGGCAGCGTGATGGGGCTACCTAAGGCCAGTAAAATGCGCCCAGTCGCCCATAAAGCAGCAGGTATCAACGCCAAGCCCGCACCAATGAGCAGCGCGTTGCCCTGGTCGTGTTGCATGGGCGTTAATGCTTTGCGGCGCAAATATAGCTGGCGTAGGAAGAGCACGAGCAAACTGGAGAGCGTAATGATTGCCATAAACTGAATTGGCGCTCCGTAATAGCGCGGCTCAACTTCGTATAACTGGCTGATGGCCAATAGGCTGAGCGCGATGCCACCCGCAATCAAGGTGACAGGAAGGTGACGCCATGTATAGTAAAAACGTATAGGCTGCGGAAATGTGAAAGTAATCGCCCACAGCGCGCCCGTCGCCAATCCACTGGAGAGTAACCATACAGGGATAAAACGGTGAGTGCTGCCCACATCGAAAATCCCCGTCATATATACCGACAGGCCGATAGCTGCCAGTACGGCAATAAGCGCAATCGGCTCTGTGGGGCGCAACCGTAAAATGACAATGGCAATCCCAAATGCAATAAGGC
>WGEI01000594.1 GCA_015492875.1 Anaerolineae bacterium
CCGACAGATTGCGCTTGCTCGCCGGCGAGGGTGGTGGCATCGACAGCGACAACCACATCGGCAAAGGCTTCTTCCGTTTGAGTGAAGGTGAATAGATACCCTCGGACATCGACTAATAACAGCCCATCGCTGCGGGCGATATGGCTATTTTCGCCAGTGAAGTTCTCCAAAGCACCTTCCTCTTGGCTGAAGTCGTCATCGACCAGCACATTGCCCAATACAATACCAGCATCATCTAAGATAGCTTGTACGGCCTGTGTATAATCATCTTTACTGTCGCCAAGCCCACCGATACCGATGCCGCCATCACCTTTGCTGCCTCCGTCGCCTTTGCCGCCAGTAGTAACACTGGTGCTGGTACTAGTGCTCCAAACTTCGACATTGGTGAACATCGCCGAATAGCTGGTATCTTCATAGAAATTTTGAATCATCAGCCCGACGAGACCTGTGGTGAAGCGGCTATCTTGCACCTCATCGATGAGCTGGCCGTTCACATATAGCGCCAAATAATCGCCAGAACAAACGCCCATGACCGTTGTGGGGGTGATTGGGGTTAGGTTAACGTCCATATTTGCCCAATTACCCTCGCCGGTTAATGTGGTGAACTCGCCGTTTTCGACGGCCAAAATGCGGTAAGTGTTATCCATGCCGATTTCAAAATAATAGCCGTCGCCATTATTAGCCGGGTTGGCGCGGCAAGAGACGCCAAAGCCGTTATCCTCTGGCCCCGTGACGACAATATCCGCCTTGATAATGACATCATCAAAAATATCGTTTTCCCGCACGCCCCAAATAAGGCCGGTGTTAGTGGTTGTGGCGATATAGGCATTAATGGCCGCATCTGGCGCAAGCGAGGTCAAATCATCGCGGTAAGTTTCCCATTCCCCTTCAGCGAATTGTACAGCGAGTAACCGCTCGCCGACAGTAATGGGCTGGCTACCTTGAGAAAGTGTCTCTTGCAGGTCGGCATCCTGTGCAAAAACACCCCCAGCAAGGACGAACAACAAGAGCAACACAATGTAACGTTTCATAAGATTATCCCCTTTCTTTCATTCATTATACGGGGATTTTATGAAACATGTGTGTTGATATATGGGCGGCGCAGGATATTCGTCAGTCTACAGTTGGGCTTTCATTTGCTGGGCGAGGTAGTGCGCTGTGCCCATAATGGTGATCATCGGATTGACGCCACTCGCGGTGGGGAAAACGCTAGCATCGGCCACGTACAACCCTTTCACTTCATAGGTTTGGCCATCTGGCCGCACCGCGCCCATAGTGCTACTGCCCGCAATGCGACATGATCCCATTTGGTGCGCGCTGAACAGCGCCTGACGGTGCGGCTTAAAGCCCTCTTTGCGGATGTCGGCTAGAAAAGCGTTGAAGCTGCCACCACGATAGGGGCGGCCACCGGCGAGGGCGGTATAAATCTCCTTCGCGCCGACAGCTTTATGCACCTCTAGCGCTTGCGTCAGGCCGCGCATGAGGTGACGGGCGTCGTAGGGATGGAGGCGGTAGTGCAGGCGGGGGTAGCCATCGCGCCCGACAGTGACCCGCCCGCCATAATAATCGCGCACTAGCACGATGATATTGGCGATATAGTCGAAGTGTGCCATCAAACGGCGGTGGGCTTTAGCGCTATTCCACGGCACAGATGACGCCGAAAGGCCGGGATGAATGGGCGCGGTCTCTAATCGCACGCCATAACCGCGCCCGTCGAGGTCGGCAAACTCGGCGCTATAGCGCGACATGGGCACGCCCGTCCAGGGATGAACCGGCGCATCGAAGATGCTCAAGACCACCGCCACCGGATGCAGCCGCAAGTTATCGCCAATGTGCGGGTTGTTCAAACCGCTGCGGCGCAAGATGGCCGGTGTGTGAATACTGCCCGCGCTGACGACGACGGCCTTCGCTTTGACCTCGACTTCGTGCTGTTGGCCAGCGGCATCTGTGACCATCATCAGCGCGCCCACTGCCCGCCCACGCGCGATGAGCACGCGCTGCACCTCTGCCCGCACAAGCACGCGCGCGCCATGTTCATAGGCATCTTGCAAATAGGTTTTGAGCGTGCCCTGCTTCGCGCCATAAGTACAGCCAAAAGCGCAATAGCTACAATCTTCACACCCTTTGACATTGCGCGGGATGACGCCCACATGTTGCCCCAGCGCCTTACAGCCCTGCTCAAGATAGGCGTTTTGCGGGTTGGGGACGCTCTCGTCGGTATTGACGTTCAAGCGCTGCATGACCGCGTCTAGGCTCAGTTGGAAACTCGCACTATCCGCGCCTTCGAAGCCATACGCTTCCGCCCATTCGGCCAGCACGTCATCGGGCGTGCGGAAGGAGGCCGACCAGTTAATCGTTGTGCCACCGCCCAATGTGCTGCCCGCCAAAACGCTGATGACGGTATCTGTGGTGGTCAGCGCGCCCTGCCGTTCGAAGTGCATGGCATAGGAA
>WGEI01000595.1 GCA_015492875.1 Anaerolineae bacterium
GAATACTGTGGTCGTGGCCATCATCTGATGCACGCGCAGATGATTGTGGAAGACGAACAGACCGCTAATACCACCAACCCTAGTGAGGAGTCATAGTGATGCAAGCGACACAAGCAGCTCCCCGCAGCGAATCGAGTTTCAAATTCCCGACGTTATCGCTCGTCGGTAGCGAACGCTCCCTCATCGGGATGCATATTCTAATTGCGCTGGTCGCGCTGTCTATTGGTATAACTTTAGGGCCATTCCAAACCTTCCGCCGCGCGCCGGCGTTGCAGTGGGATATGCCAATTTTCTCGTACTACTATCAAGCGCTCACGGCGCATGGTGTGTTGAACGCGCTTGTGTTCACCACCTACATGATTATGGCCATCAGCTACTTCGTCACGCAGCGTTCGCTGGAACGCACGCTGAAGAGCCTGAAACTGGCATGGTTGGCCTTCTGGCTGATGACTATCGGCCTCACATTAGCAGGCGGCGCTATCATCGCCGGTGAAGCGAGTGTGCTATATACATTCTACCCGCCAATGCAAGCCCACTGGACATTTTATCTGGGGTTGGCGCTGGTCATCGTCGGTACGTGGCTGGGCTTCCTCGATATTGGCCTGACCTATAACGCATGGCGTAAAGACCACCCCGGCGAAAAAGTGCCGTTGGCGGTGTATGCGGTTGTGACCAACGGGATTATGTGGTTCACCGCTTCGCTCGGTGTGGCTATTGAAGTTTTGACCATGCTCTTGCCCATGTCGCTGGGCATCATCGATACGACAGACCCACAAGTTGGGCGTATCTTGTTCTGGTTCTTCGGCCATCCGCTGGTGTACTTCTGGCTCATCCCGGCCTATATCTCATGGTATACCATGCTGCCGAAGCAACTGGGCGTACGCCTCTTCAGCGACACTATGGGACGGTTGGTCTTCTTGATGATTATGATTTTCGCCATCCCGATTGGCGTTCACCACCTGTATGTTGACCCTGGTGTGAGTGAAGTGGCGAAAATCTTCCACTCCATTTTTACCTTCGTCGTCGCCATCCCCAGCTTCCTGACCGCTTTCAACATCGCGGCAACAATGGAGCGAAGTGGGCGCAAACGGGGCGCAAAAAGTTTGTTAGGTTGGATATGGCATCAACCGTGGGATAACCCGGTGATTGTATCGCAGTATGGCGGTATGATTCTGTTTATCTTTGGCGGCATCACCGGCATTATGAACGCCTCGTTCAATATGAACATCGCACTGCATAACACAGCGTGGGTAGTTGGTCATTTCCATACTACCGTTGCCGGTGCGGTCTTCATGACATACACCAGCATTCTCTACTGGCTGTTGCCGATGGTGCGCGGGCGTAAGCTCTTTGCGCCCAAATTAGCGCTGGCGCAGGCCTATCTATGGCTTATGGGCATGTTCATGTTTGGCGCGTCAATGGGGCGTGCCGGGCTGGAGGGTGCTGTCCGCCGTACCGATGCGGGCGCTGCTGGCGCTTATGTGCCGCCTGCTGCTGCTCCATGGCTAAACTGGACGGCAGTCGCGGGTATGATTTTGGGCATCAGCGCTATTCTGCTGTTCGTTGTGGTGATTGGCACAGCCTTCTTCTCAAAAGAAAAGCTGGAAGCGGAGCCGCCCATTCACACTAAAGCGCCAACTGATGAGTACGCCTCGAAGCTCTTTGAAAACTGGAAGCTATGGATTGCTGTCGTCATTGTCTCCAATGTGATTATGTGGGGGCCGGTGCTATGGCAAGCCTTCGACCCTGTGAATGGCTTCTGGGTGCTGGGCGTACCGGGCGCTGCACGGTAGGTAGGAATAGCAAGAGGTGATAACGATGAACACCCATACAGCCCCCCAAAACGCGGAAACCGCACAAACCGCGACGGTCTCTATTCGGGCGATTGTGGCGATTTTCTCCGCTAGTTTGGGGGTTATGCTGTTAATTTTTGGGTTCGCCTCATTGAAGGATTTGGCCATGTTGAAAGCTGTGCCAGAGGCGATATGGAACTTCATTTGTGGGCGCCCCAGTGATGACGGCATCACCTTGCCGCTGATGTTTACACTGGGCACACTCGCCCTACTCATCAGCGGCGGGCTTACTGTGTGGGGGTATTGGCGTGGGCGCAATCAACCACAATCAGACGAGCTTACAACTGGGCAATAGGCCCTGTTGAAAGAAACCTCCACGACCACCGGAGCATGTTCAGCATGGCTCCGGTTTTTTTATGCGCACTGATTTCAGCTTTGCGCGCCTGCAAACTGATGAATATATCTATTGCGCAGAAAGTTCAAGCGGGTTCGTCCCACTGCGGTTCAGCTATAGTCGGGCTGACATGGCGTTTTTATTTTGCATCGGGGCGTTCTGGGTCATCAAATAAACGAATGAGCTTGAGGGCAACTTGTAAATTCATGCGCGTAGTAGGGTCACCCAAATCGACTTGGCAAATCTCGACAATACGCGCTAGGCGGTAGTTCAACGTGCTGCGGTGAATATGTAACCGCTCTGCCGTTTGCACGCCATTGCCGCCCGCATCCAAATAGGCTTCCAATGTACGAAATAAATCGGCCTGTTGCTCTAGCTGCAAATCGCGCAAGCGGGGCACATAGGGATTATCTTGCAAACTCGCCGCGCCGGCATGGTATAGGGCGTGTAGGTAGCCCAAATCGTCAAAGCAAACAATCGGCTTTTGGTATTCTAAACGCTGGGTGATAAGAAGCGCCTCGCGGCATTGTTTATGGGCGCGGCCAACATTGGCGGCGCCGCGTTGCACCGCACTAATGCCAATACGAACAGTGCCATTGCCATTCACCACACGTTTCAAGATTTTTTCGGCCATGTGATGCGCGTTCTCTTCTGCCTGTGTGAGGATAACAACCTGACCGGCAAACTGGCCAACGAC
>WGEI01000596.1 GCA_015492875.1 Anaerolineae bacterium
TCCGAGAGGCTTGGTAAGTATAGAAACTGAAGCCTAGTATCAGCCCGGTCCAAAGCCAATCTGCGCGGCGGTTATGACGTATCGCCCGCACCAGATAAATAACCAATAAAGCGGTCACTAAGGGCATTAAGATGATGCGCAATGACAAGCGTGTAATGGCTACGTGCCAATAACTCACGGCAACAAGCGCGGCTAACCATAGACCAACGCTATTCCCTAAACGCGGGTTGCGTTCGCCAACAATTTCGCGCCCCATCCACCAAAGCACGGGAATGGTGATGAGGCTCTCTATCACTGCCAACAGCTTCAAAGCGGCAAAACCGATTTCCACGCCGGGGAGATAGGAAAACAAGGCCAGTGCATACATCTGGAATGGCTCACGACCGCCATTATTGGGGAAGAAAATTTGATGCGTGCCATCTAATACACGCTGGGCATCAAGGATTTTCTCCACATGGTCACTCGTCATCTCTGGCGGTATGCTATCCAGCTGATATAGACGGAAGAAAGCGGCAATCGCCATAATCGCAAGCAGGGCGAAAACAGTGCGATTGCGTGGGACGCGGCAACGGCGCAACCTTTTCGGCAAATGCCCCAACCATGTGAGAAGGTTGAACTGAGCAGGGGCTAACGCCAACGCCCAACAGACAATAGAGGCCATCCATGACCAGAAACCGAGAGTGGTGAAATGGTTAGAAGGATTAGCACGCCATGTCAAAATCGTCAATAACAAGCCAATCAGGGCGAGGATAATGCGCGAAGGATGGATGGCATTCAACCACCATGGTTGAGCCTCAACAGTCTCTACCGTAGAAGCTTGGCGATTTAGGAGTTTATAAGCCGTTTCCAGAACGATAGCGACCAAGCCACCGGCTATTGTGATAATAACGCCCGTCTGAAGCATGGGGGGAGAAACATCGAAAATTGCCTTTAATGTTAAAATAACACCTAGCCAACCTAAAGCAATGGGCAATAAGCGCCCTTGCCAGCGTGCGCGCGCCGCTGGCGATAAATCCCCCCACCAACGGCGCAAATCTGGCCACTGTGCATATAAATCGGCAAAAAACCATAAAATCAAGCCAATGAGAATGGGGGTAGCCCCGCTTGCCAGCAATCGTTCATCGCGGCGGATAACGCCAGAAGCAAATGTTTGATTGCCCAGCCAAACGAGGAGAAAAGCGGTTAGCCACAAGCCTAAGCGGGTGATATAGCGAGCATCGGGGCGAGATTGAACGCTAGAGTGGGCTTCTGAGGTGGCTTCTCCACTATGCGCTTTGTTCGCTATGATGACGGATAAATCGAGCTGTTCTTCAGATTTAGATGAGGCTAGTCGCTGTAAAGCGCGGAAAGTTGAAAGCGGTGCGCGGAATAATAACGCCATCAATTGGGCTAATGTCAGCTCATCGAGCTGGTGGGGTTCACCCGATTGCAGCGGTGGGTTAAAAACAGACTCATCAATCATATCCTCTACGCCAAAGGTAGCCGCCTCAGGTGTAGAGGACTGATGAGGGTCAATGATGGGTTGTGAGTTTGATTGGTTAGCCGCGTTTTCAGGCGACATTTTCCGGTTTACGCCCCTTAATACATAAATTCACCGTAGACCGACCCGAAGGCTCATCCATGACATTTTTACGGTCAAACCAGTTAAACAAGCGCAGACCCCACTTTACTGGATTTAGCCATGATTGACTATCCTGAGCAAATTGAGTGCGGTCGGCCACTTGTGCCATAGACTGTGGTAATACACCAGATTCTAGCAAGGGTTTGCCGAAACCATAAACGATATTATGAATAAAGGGAAAAGCATGGTGGGTGAAAGCGCGCTCAGCCTCGATTGCAAACCCGGCTTGAAGCACCACTTCGCGCAATTCATCAGCGGTATACAGGCGGACATGGTTCGCCCAAATACCAGCAAATAGCCCACGTTGAATATGGGTATTAAAAAGTGTCTCTAGCGTTTTGTTGATTGGGTCCCACCAGAAGGGATAGTTGGCGTTAGGAACAGTAACAGCGATAACACCGCCGGGCTTCAATACGCGATAGAGTTCGCGCAGGCCAGCGAGGTCATCATCTAGGTGCTCTAAAATCTCGGAGGCAATCACTGCATCAAAGGTGTTATCGGGATAAGGCAAGGCATAAATACTGGCATGATTGAGCATAAGACGCGGCAAATGCCCAACATTGCGCCGCGCTTTGGCGATAACTTCTTCATCCAAATCTGCGCCAACCAATTTGCAATCAGAGACATAACGCAGCATGTTGAGATAGAAGCCACGTCCGCAGGGCATATCAAGAATTAGATGGTCGTCTTGTGGGTCAAGCCACTCAAAAATGGTGCGCACGCGGCGCTTGAAAGCCATATCCGCCTCATTACGCACCATGAAATCAATCGTCTCTAAATCAACCATAAGCTACTTTGACACCACTTCGCGGAAAATGCGTTCATAATGATTAACCGTCTCTTGGAATGAGAAAATCGATTCAATTTCTTCACGAGTACGTACGTACTTATCGAGGTTTTCATATACTTCGATAACCGCTTCACCAATGGCGCACCAATCTCCACGTGGGACAAGCCGCCCCATACCCGTGACTTGTACGGGTACGCGCCCGCCGGGCGTATCGGTCATGACCATGGGCGTACCGCAAAGCATCGATTCTACCTGTGCGAGGGCAAAACACTCGGTATCGCTAGGTAAGACCATAACATCGCAAGCAGCGTAGAAATTGGCCATTTCCTGCATATCTTTAATGAGGCCAAGAAAAATCAATTGGTCACGATATTGTTGCACCAAAGCCTGATGACGTTCCCATGTGCCTTCATAAGGAATATCGTATTCACCAGCAAAGACGACGCGGGCATTGGGATATTTTTGATTGATAACCTCTAAAGAGCGTATAAGCAAATCTGGCCGTTTTTCCTCAACGAAGCGGCCCGGATAGCCGATAATTAGACCGCCATCATGCTGCCATTCTGCACGCAAGCGCGCCACAGCCTCAGGGTCGGGGTTTGGCATATGGACGGGCGGGTAAACAGGTTCAACTTTATCAAGATAGGGCTGAAGATAATAAGAATGATTGGCATAATCATCGCTATAGGCAATGATGCGTGAGGCTCGCTTAGCTAAAAAGCGATAGAAGAAAAACATGGTGTTTTGAATAAAGCGGTTCAGCCCGCCTTCTGGCAAAATGAGGTCGCCATGATGGGTAATGACAACCGGCTTGCCTGCCAA
>WGEI01000597.1 GCA_015492875.1 Anaerolineae bacterium
GATATATGTTGAAAGCGCAGAAGTTGTTTTTTCAACCACCAAAACGGCGGATGACGATGGCATCATCGCTTTCACGCTTTATACATCCTCCCGCGATGAAGGCGGACGCTATCTCCTCAGCGCCTATACACCAGAGGGGCGCGTTATCGCACAGGGCACGTTCTCCATCATCGCCGAAGCGCCTTCTCCCACCCTCACCGTGCGCCCCGCAACAGCCCAGCAGGGCGCAACGATTGCGGTGATAGGTGAAGGGTTTGAAGCGGGCGCAACTGTCACTTTCATCTTTAGTCATGGTGGGGAAACGGTTTTCACCACCGAGCGGACGGCAGATGAAAACGGGCGTGTTCGCGCCATCGTGAACACCTCTGCGGAAGATGCGGCGGGCGATTATGAAGTAACCGCTTCAGTGGGCGATGATGTAGTCGCTTCTGCCCAATTTACCCTCGCTGAGCCAATGCGCACCGTCAGCCTCACTACACCGGAGAGCGTAGCGGCGGGCGATACGGTGCTCATCACCATTAGCGGGTTGGATAGTGGCGAACGTGTGCGGGTTGTCGTCCAGCAGCAAGAAGGCGACCACCTGCTCTATAGCGGTAATGTCGTTGCCGATGAGAGCGGCGAAGCTGTGCTTGAGCTGAACACGGATGACGTGATGGGCGGCGTTTATGAAGTTCGGGTGACGACCATCTCGGAAACGCTCGCCAGCGGCACATTCACCATTGAAGGGGGCGCTATCGATACGGGGCGCTTCGATGAGGTGACTGTGACGGTAGACCCGCCAGCAGGGCCGCGCGGCACAAACCACCTCATCACTGTGAACGGCTTGCCCGCCAATGAAACCGTGACGCTCGATATTCGCTTTGAGGGCGATTCTGTGTTCAGTACCGATGTCCCCGCTGATGAAAATGGCGTTATCGAATTCCCCATCATCAGCGAAGAGACCGATGCTTTAGGCGTCTATGATATTGTCATCGTGGCTGATAATGAAGATATTGCCTCTGCAACGCTCACCATCACCGAAGACGAGGCGGCGACAGATGGCGGCACACCGGCAGCGGCAACCGTGACCATCACACCAGAGATTGGCGCGCGCGGCACAATTCACCAAATTTCAGTCGAGGGCTTAGCGACGGGCGCTTATATCGTCGAAGTGTTATTTGATGACGAAATTGTTTTCAGTGGCGAATACTTCGCTGGGGATGATGGTCGCATGGCCTTCCGCCTCCAAAGTGAGGAAACTGACCCCGAAGGCGATTATACCCTCGTTGTGCGGACGCCAGATGGAGAAACTGTAGCGCAAGGGATGTTCACCGTCGAAGCGGGTGAACTGGTGACGGCGAATTTGTTCATCTCGCCACAATCTGCGCCGCTCGGCTCTACGCATGATGTGATTGTCAGCAACCTGCCGCCAGAAAGCGAAGTGACGATGATTATCATGCTAGAAGGGCGCGAGGTTTTCCGCACAACGCGCACGACGGATGAAAACGGCACGGCCAGCTTCACCATCTTCACCGAACTGGATGACCCTGTCGGCGTTTATGACGTTCTAATTTTGTATGATGAGCGGCAAGTGGCACAGGGCAGCATCAATGTGCAAGAGGCGCAAGAGCCAATTCTCGGCAATAGTGGCGATGGCGCGGGCGATACAACAGCAGACGACAGCAGCCCCGCAGATACACCTGACCGGCAAGATGTCAGCGAAATTCATGCTGGCGACCGTATCGAAGGCCAATTGACCGACGAACAACCCGCCGCGCGCTATCGCTATGAGGGGACTGCGGGCGAGACCATCACTATTACCCTCATGTCAGATGACTTTGACGCCTATTTGCAGCTTTTTGCTGGAAATGGCAACCTCATTACTGAAGATGATGATGGCGCTACCCGCCTCAATTCGCGTATCAGCATCACACTAGAGGCTAGTGGCGTTTATGAAATTGTCGCCGCCAGCGTGCCCTATGTCCGTAGCGGTGGCGAACGTTATAGCATTGGTGCATTCACTTTGACGCTTTCCTCCAGCATGGGTGGCGCTACAGATGGCGGCCAGACCGATTTGCCCATCGAAACATCGGAGTTTTATGATGCTGTCGTGGCTATTGGCGATACGATTGATGGGCAGCTAGTAGAATCTGCACCGCAGCGTGTCTATGCCTTTAATGGCGAAGCGGGACAAACGGTCATCATCTCCGTTTCCGCCTCCTTCGATACCTATCTCTCGCTATTGGATAGCACTGGCACAGAATTGACCTTTGATGACGATAGCGGTTCGGGCTTGAACTCGATTATTGGCCCTTATACGCTCCCCTATACTGGCACATACCTCATCGTTGCCGAGAGTTTCGGCAGCCGTGTGAGTGGTTCGCCAGAATATGGTGATTTCACGCTCTCGATCGATACAGCTGAGCAAAGCACTATCAGTTATGGCGATAGTATCGAAGGGGTATTCACCGCGAACTTGCCATTCAACGTCTATCGCTTCAACGGCGAGGCGGGCGATGTTATCAGCTTTTCGGCAAACAGTACGACAGCTGGCAGTGTCTACATTCAAATCGCCGCTGCCGATACCCCAGATTTGATTCTGGTCTCAGACGATAGCACCTACTACGCCAATACCACCGCCGCCTTTGTTGGCCCCTTCGAACTGCCGCAAACTGGCGAATATATCGTCACGGTGGGCGCGTATATTGATGTTGAAGATGCCGCCTATACTGCACGCTTAGAGCGGGTTGAGTTGGTGACGCTCAACTTTGGCGATTCTGTCGAGGCGCATTTTGATACAGAGACAGCCGCTAACTATTTCAGCTTTGTTGCCGAAGCGGGCGATGTGATCACCGTGACGGTTGATAGTGGCGGCGATATTGATACCGCGCTGGTACTGCTCAACACCTTTGGCCAAATTTGGGCGGAAGATGATGACGGTGGACCAGGCCTTGACCCAGAGTTGTTCAATGTTGTGCTGGAAGAGGGTGGCACTTACTACTTGCGCCTGTATAGCAACGCCGCCGGTGATGTGGGCACTGCCACATTAACCCTCACCCGTCGTGGTGCGCTATCGCTAGATGAAGGCGTGCAACAGGTCGAACTGAGCGATAAGACGGGGAATGCCGTGCTCTCGTTTAGTGGCAACGCGGGGGAAAATGTGCGCGTGACGTTTTCACTCGTGGAGGGGGCGGCCTTTAGCGAGCCGAATATTGTCGTCACCCAAAACAGCAATACCCTCGTCACCAGCACAACCAGTGGGGCATCTCGTATTGCGCTAGATTTCACTGTCCCAGAAGATGGTGAAGTGCGCCTAACGCTGAGCAGCTTCACCGCTGGCACAGCGGTTGTTGATGTCGCCTTAGAGCGCCAACCGTAAATCATCGCCCTACCTGTTGATTTGCTTCAAGAGGCCAGCGAGAAAACTCGTTGGTCTCTTTTTGCTTTTCATCTGACGCTATAGCCCAGTTTGCAATACGTTTAGACAACGCTTAACCAACTCACCTTTGACCTTTCACTTTAATTGTATGACAATGAATTTATAACGTTTATGAAACACAGAGGCATGTTTAGTGGATATTCTAATTGGCACAAACAATAAGGGAAAACTGCGGGAATACCGCCAGATTTTCGCTGGTTTACCCATCCGCTTCTATAGCCTATCGGAACTAGGTTTAGTGCTAGATGTTGAGGAAACAGGCGGCACATTCGTTGAAAACGCAATTTTGAAGGCGCGTGCTTTCGCCGCCGCTGCGGATATGGTGGCGCTGGCTGATGATACTGGCCTGTGTGTCCATGCGCTCAATGGCGCGCCGGGGCTACATTCTGCCCGTTATGGCGGGGCGGGATTAGACGATGCGGGGCGCCGCCGCCTGCTACTCAGCGAGATGCACAGTATCCCCGATGAAGCGCGTACCGCCCATTTTGAAACTGTGCTGGCTTTAGCATTTCCTGATAGCCCGCGCATCATCACAGTGCGGGGCGCGGTTTATGGCCGTATTCTACGTGAAGAGCGGGGCAATAACGGTTTTGGCTATGACCCGATTTTTGTACCAAAGGGCTATGACCGTACCTTTGCCGAACTTTCCCCCGACGAAAAAGACCGCATCAGCCATCGTGGGCGCGCCGCCCGTAAACTTGTCCCCATCCTCGAAGATTTGCTCGCCGGTGTCGTTTAGCTTGCTATAAACAAAAATGGGGCTGGTTATCAATCCGCCCCTAAAAGTTTATCGCCCGATGCCACTTATAGCACTTCATGGTCGGCACTGGCCTGCCATACCGCGCCCACTGTTCTCAACTGAACTGTTCCATAAAATAGCATTGCCTGAGGTTAAAACAACTTCACGATGATATCGCTGATGATATTGGCTGCGCGCTCGGTACTTTGTACCGCATAGAACATATGGCGGTAAATCTCTCGCAGTTTGAGCATTTTGGCGACATCTGGAAAATCTTCTGGCACATGAAAAAGGTCGGCTAGGGCTTCTAGATAGAGTGTTTCCATGCGGTTTTCTACCGATTTCGCGCGAATAGCGTGGGAATCCGCCACGTTGGGATGGCGCTCTAGCCGTTGGATGGCCAGCAGAATTTCCTCTGCACTATTATGCAGCATCTCGGCCATCTCTTTGAGGTAGGCATTTGGCTCTACATCCAGAATATCCATCTCGCTGATGGTGGAATAGGTATAATCGAGAATATCATCCAACGCCCGCGAAAGGGCATACAAATCTTCGCGGTCAATCGGCGTGACAAATGTGCGGTTCAGCTCATCGACGAAGATACGCCGCAGCTCATCGGCTTCTTTTTCTAGCTTGCGCACATGTGCCGCATTTTTCTTATTGGGCTTGCGCATATACTGAATGAGCGCTTCGGTACACTCTAGCCCTAGTTGGGCGTGCTCTTCCATGCGCTGGATAAAATGATTGGGCTTACGGCGGAAAAGCTCGCCCAGTCGCTCCCGCATAATGGCAATTTTGCGTGCGCCCCCATGAATCAGTCTCATGACAATACCTCATATGCTAATGCCGCACACAGCGCCGCAAATGGCACTGTTGCAACCCATGCAATTAAAAAACGTCCGGCCATACCCCAGCGCACTTTACGCACGTGGTCGGCGCTACCAGCCCCTAAAATAGAAGCGGTCACCACCTGTGAGCCACTAACAGGCCCGCCCAAAACGCCCGCGCCAGAGAGCACGGCGGCAGCGGCCAGTTGTGCCCCCAACCCGTGCACTGGGCGGATTTTATAAAAGCGGTTGCCCAATGTATGGATGAGCCGCCACCCGCCGACTAATGTGCCGAAGGCGATACCGCCCGCGCTGACGACAATCACCCATTGCGGTACGGCGAACTGTTGAAGCTGGCCTGTGGCGAGTAAGCCCAATACCAGCGCCCCAACGATTTTTTGCCCGTCGTTTGTGCCAAATGCCGCCGCCAACAGCATCGCTACGGGGATTTGCCCGCGATTATACCAGCGCTGAATGCGGGGAGAGGCGGCGAAACTGGCGCTATAGATGAACCGCACCAGAATATAGCCAGCGATTAACCCCAATAGGGGGGAGAGTATCAACGCCGCCAAAATTTTCAATAGGCCATTGATTTGTAGTGCCGCTGGCCCGCTAGCCACCCATGCCGCGCCAAAAAGCCCGCCTAATAGCGCCTGAGAGATACTCACTGGAATGCGAAACCACAAAGTGATTAAACTCCAGATGATAGCGCCCACCAGCGCCGCCGCCACCACCTGAATAGTAACCGCCTCTGGCGTCACCAGCTCAGAAGCAATCGTATTGGCGACGGCCATGCCAAAAACAAATGGCCCAATCGCTACCCCCAGTGCGGCCAATATTAACGCGAGGCGCGGGTGTATAGCGCGAGCAGAGATAAGTGTCGCAACAATACTTGCTGATGCGTGCAATCCGTTGAGCACTGCGTATCCAATACACAGTATAAAAATCCAACTGAAATTCATGGCAATCACTACCCCGCGCTTTGTTAAATTTAGTTTAAGGATATGTTAAATAGCTTAACTTTTCAAGTCAAATTCCAGAGATGGTGAGACTGTACAAAACTTTGGTAGGTGGGGCATTTCAACCTGTTTAGGTGGAATTGGTGGCGATAGTGGGGGAAACGGGGGCAGATTGCCCCCATGCTGTTGCTTACAGATAGCTGCGTACCATATCGAGCAACTGCTGCGCCCGATGGCGGAAAGTATGCTCTTTCAAAACACGTTCACGGGCGGCCTGCCCAACGGCGCGGCGCACTTCATCATGCGCTAGCAAATAGCGGTAGCGGTCTATGGCCTCTTCTGGCGAAGATACAACGAAGAGTTCTTTTTCTGGCTCGAACCACGTTTCTAGCCCTTTATAGGGGCTGGCCACAATACAGCACCCCATAGCGCTCAGCTCAAATGGACGCGATGATGACGAGGCGTGCACGCTGGCATGGGCGCGGCGTGTGATACACAGGTTAATCTTACTGCGTGCCGCATATTCCCGTAGCTTGCTGAAGCTCAAGTAGGGCAGTAGCTCCGTTCGCCCCAAATCGCCCAACCGCGTGCCGCGCACGGCAAAGCGCACCTCTGGCATCTGGCGCGCGGGTTCGCCTATCATGGTATCAATCCAATGGGCGCGATATTCTCGCCCGTGCCCGTAGAAGAAAATGTCAATATCTTGCTCAGCTACTGGGACGGGGTTAAATACATCGGGGTCTGCGCCATAGTAAAGCGTGTGCACCTCTGGCGCGCCCATCTGGCGCAACATCTCCGCCCCGCCTAAACTGTTGCTGATAAAGGCCGTATACTCCCGCAGGTTTGCCCCTTGATAAATGCGAAAGCCAGAGGCGAAGCCGTGCATCACGGGCAAGCTAGCGGGTACGTCGCCATCGTAGTAAAAGACTGGTTTATTGTGCTTTGTTTGAATACGCTCAGCAACGCCCACAAGATGATTGAGCGGCACGGTGAGGAATATCACGGCGTCAATATCGGGCTGCCGCCTCAATATACGGTCAAGATGCCGCCACCAGAGTGGTGCAATTGTCGTTTGGGCAATGCGCCGCACGGCTTTATCGCTCAGGCTCAAGCCATCATCGGGTACGCACCCATCAGACAATGGCTGTGGCGTCGGTGGCGTAGCGCTCTCATCTAGCTGTACTGGTGGTTTAGGTGGCAATAAGCGGCGCAATACCCCATCGCGCAGGGTTTTGAACAAATCGCCCTGCCATTTGGTTGGGTTGGCCTCTGCCCGCCACCACAGGGTTTCAATCGGTGGCCCTTGATAGGGCGTAGCGATGACATCTGCGCCAATCTCGTATAACCCCTTCATCAGTTGCCACCATGCCGGCGTCGCACTAAAGGGTTGGGTGAGGTCTAATGATGATACGACAAATAAAAGTTTCATCAAACTCGCCAATGGTTGGTATCGGTAGACTTTGCGGTGAGATAGTAATGGCAAGGCGAATGGGATGCAATCCTATATTGCACGCCATATAAAACCCAAACGCCCCGCAAGGGGGCGTAGGGCTATCGGGGAAGCCGTCCGCAAGTGTGGGGGCACACTTTTACGGACAGCGCAAGCATACCATACCCCGCAAAAACCTGTTGGACGCTGAGCCTACGCCAGCCCTACGCTTCGGTTTGATTATTCTTCGCCCCAGCAGCGTATCACCCCTGCACTTTTCAACCTGTCTATAGCCGCGTCGCTATACCCCAACTCGCGCAATACGGGGCGGGTGTGCTCTCCATATTGGGGCAGCGCGCTATCTTGGAGCGGTTCTGCGTGATTGCCGTCAATATGTATCGGGCTGCGCATCCACGGCGAGCCGTTTTCATCGACACCCATCATCCCCCGCGCCTGTATGTGGGGGTGGTGGTGCACATCCTTCGGCGGGGTGACGGTGGAAAAGCAACAATCGGCATCATCGAGTAGTTCGCACCATTCAGCTTGGGTTTTGCTGCGGAAGAGCGCCGCCACTTCTGCGATGAGTTGTGGCTGTTTTTCCGCTGCTTGATAGTCACTAGTAGACCATGCTTCTTTGCCAACAGCGCGGCAGAAATTCGCCCAAAATTTTGGCTCTAATGCCGCCAGCGCAACATGTTTGCCATCCGCCGTCTCATAAATACGGTAGCAAGCCAGCCCGCCCGTCAATGTACCCGCGCCGCCGCCTATACCTTTCGCCACCGCCTCCGCCCATTGCAACATGACGAATGGCAGTGCCGCCTCACTCAGCGCAATGTCAATATAGCCCCCTTCGCTATTGCGTTCCCGTCGGAATAGTGCGGCCAAAATGCCCGCAACGCCGGCGTAACTCGCGCCAATATCGCCCATTTGCCCGCCCGGCGGCTGTGGAGAGAGCGTGGCGCCGGTCAAACCGCCGATAGAGACGTAATTCAGGTCATGCCCGCTGCGGAAGGCATAAGTTCCATCTTGCCCCCAGCCAGAGAGCGAACAGTAAACCAAACGCGGATTGATTTCCCGCAAACTCGGATAATCTGCCTTAAATTTAGCCATCACGCCCGGCCTAAAGCCCTCTACTAAAACATCAGCCTGCGTGACCAAACGGCGGAAAACGGCTCGCCCCGCTTCATGCTTCAGGTCAATGACTACACTGCGCTTGTTGCGGTTGTTCACGCGGAAGAATACGCCCAGCCCATCGATCATCGGCGGCATCCAGCGGGCATAATCGCCGCCGTTCGGGTCTTCAATTTTAATCACGTCTGCGCCCATATCGGCCAGCATCAAAGTACACACTGCGCCAGGGACAAGCCGCGTTAAATCCAGCACGCGAACGCCTTCCAGCGGTTTCGTCATCGTCTTACCTTTCACGCTGTTTTTGCCGCCTATTGTA
>WGEI01000598.1 GCA_015492875.1 Anaerolineae bacterium
TACCCGCCCTTCTGCGCCGAAGCCCCCCCGCAAAACAGACTCACGGCGGCGGGTGTTGGCGGCGCTCATCATGATTACAGCGCTCTCGCTGGTGATGACGCTGCTCTTCGCCATACTAGCGCCCCCAAGCGAGGAAACGCCCGCCCCGTCCACTATCGCCCTGACCGTGTGGGATGGGGAGGCGCTGCGCGAGGTAGAGACAACTGCGGCAACTGTCGGTGAGCTGCTGGACGAACAAGGCATCATCTTGGGCGAAAACGACTACATCAACCACCCGCTGGACGCCCCTCTCAGCGAGGGCATGGCGCTGCATATTGAACGGGCGCGCACCGTCACCATCACGATTGACGGCCAACCGCGCACGCTACAAACGCCCCTCAGCAACCCGCAGGATATCCTCGAAGCGGCGGGTATTACACTGGGCGAACAAGACCGCATCTGGATAGATGGCACGCCCGCCGACCGTGCCGAACTGCTGCTGTGGCCTGTGCCGGCGACGAATATCATCATTGACCGCGCGGTATTGGTCACCGTAGAGGACGACGGCGCACAGGCAGCGTTTTACACTACCGCCGCCACAGTAGGCGAAGCGCTGTTTGAAGCCGGCATTGATCTCTATCTCGCGGACGAAGTCACGCCGGATTTAAGCACGCCCGTGACCAATGATATGGTGGTCACTATTCAGCGCGCCTTGCCCGTGACGATCATCAGCGACGAGACCACTATCGAGACGCGCGTCCAACCCGGCACCGTGGCCGATGCCCTGCAAGCGGCGGGCATCACCCTCACCGGCCTCGATTATACAGAGCCGCGCGAGGACGAAACGCTCTTCCCCGGCATGATTATCAACATTGTGCATGTCACTGAAGATTTAACCGTAGAGCAGGAAAGCATCCCCTACGAAACAGTCTATCAAGCCGACCCCAACTTAGAGCTAGATACGATTACCACAGTACAAGCAGGCCGCCCCGGCATTCTGCAAATCACCTACCGCGTGCGCTATGAAAACGGGCAGCCCGCCGAACGTGAAGAGGCCGGGCGACAGGTCATGCAAGCGCCACAAAACGAAATTATCGCCTATGGCACAAATATCGTCCTGCGCACCATCGATACGCCACAAGGACCACGCCAATACTGGCGGCATATCCGCATGTACGCTACTAGCTATAGCCCGTCGGCGCTTGGTGGCGATAACATCACATCCATCGGCGAGACGCTGCGCAAGGGCATTATCGCCTCGCATCCGGACATTATCCCCTATGGCACACAGCTCTTCGTGCCCGGCTATGGCGTCGGCGTCATGGCCGACACCGGCGGGGGATTGGGCTTCACCCGCCGCTGGATAGACTTGGGCTATAGTGATGATGATTTCGTCAGTTGGAGCCGCTGGGTTGATGTTTACTTTTTAACCCCTGTGCCCGACGAGATTAATTACTTGCTGCCAGAATAGGGCGGCAGAGGAGGAGAAGCAAATGACAACCAACCCGCGTCTATTGATGGAAGAATTTGGCCTGCACCCCAAGAAAAGTCTGGGGCAAAACTTTCTCCATGACCCCAACGCGCTGGAGAAAATCGTGGCGACAGCCGAACTCATGCCAGAAGAAACCGTCGTCGAGATAGGCCCCGGCACCGGCGCACTCACCGCCCAACTGGCACAGGTCGCCCGCCACGTTGTCGCTATCGAGGTGGATGAGCGCCTGCGCCCGGTGCTAGAGGCAGAACTCGCCGATTATGCCAACGTGTATCTGGTGTTTGAAGATGCGCTCAAGGCCGATATATTACAACTCGTCGGGACGCGCGGTTATGTCGTCGTGGCCAATCTGCCCTATTACATCACCAGCGCCCTGCTGCGCCATGTGCTAGAAGTGCACCGCCGCCCGCGCCGCGTGGTCGTCACTGTTCAGCGCGAACTCGCCGAGCGCGTCATCGCCAAGCCGGGCGATATGTCCTTGCTGGCCGTCAGCGTGCAATACTACGGGAAGCCGCGCATCGTCACCCGCCTCAAACCCGCTGCATTTTGGCCGCGCCCCGATGTTGAGAGCGCCGTCCTCAGCATAGAAACCTATGACAAGTCGCCGCTCGATGTGCCCGACGATGCGACGTTCTTCCGCGTGGTGCGGGCTGGCTTCAGCCTCAAGCGCAAGCAATTGAAAAACGCCCTCGCTAGTGGGCTGGGCATCACCACCGCCCAAGCCGCCGCCATCATCGAGGCCGCCGATATAGACCCGCGCCGCCGCGCCGAAACGCTGAGCATGGAGGAGTGGGGCGCGCTCACCCGCCAAGTGGCCAGTGCGGGCATCTAATGGGCGAGACCAAACACATGCGCTGAACGCGCTGTTCGCCCCTTACCGCCCCGCTTCGTATTAAGGTGTTTGACAGTGGCAGGCAATAAGGGTTTAATATACGTAGCCTGTTAATAATCGTCTACAAGGGGGCACACATGCCAGATGCTTTCCTCAGCCACAGCAGCAAGGACGATACCATCGTCACCCGGTTACATGATGACATTGAAGCCTCCATTGAGGGCTTTGATGTTTGGGTTGACCACAAAGATATTCAAGAGGGGGAGAATTTTCAAACCGCCATCGACCAAAATTTGGCGCGTTGTCCATTCCTCATTGTCGCCCTCTCGCCACACAGCATCGCTTCCGACGA